>NZ_JAKRMZ010000012.1:0-83119 GCF_022345915.1 Corynebacterium sp. ACRQP
GGCCGTATCTCAGTCCCAATGTGGCCGTACACCCTCTCAGGCCGGCTACCCGTCGACGCCTTGGTAGGCCATTACCCCACCAACAAGCTGATAGGCCGCGAGCTCATCCCACACCGAAAAACTTTCCACAATGGCATCCAAACCATCGTCCTATCCGGTATTAGACCCAGTTTCCCAGGCTTATCCCGAAGTGCAGGGCAGATCACCCACGTGTTACTCACCCGTTCGCCACTCGAGTACCCCTGCAAGCAGGAGCCTTTCCGTTCGACTTGCATGTGTTAAGCACGCCGCCAGCGTTCATCCTGAGCCAGGATCAAACTCTCCACAAAAACAGTTTCAGCAGAAACAGGCCGTGAAAAGCCCAAACCCAACCAAAAACAAACCAACCAACACAAAGTGCTGGACTGGCAAAATCCAAAAATTACAAAGGTTCAAACAACCAACCCCCAACCCGACGGGGCACAAAGGAGGCTGGCCAAAAAAATACGTGAAACATGTTCAACCACACCCCACGCACACTATGAACCAAAAAAGATGACGCGATCCATCATTGGAATTCAACCACGCCACCACCGGCACACACCCACAACAGGGCACACACCACACAGTGCACAAAACAAGGCAGGCAAACACACCCACGCAACAAAAGTACATTGGCACACTATCGAGTTCTCAAACAACACCAGCACACCTGCCAACCAGAACCAAACACGGCCCCAGCCGGAAAAAGCGGCTTCGTCAGAAGCTACACAACCAACCAACCAAAAGTCAAACTCACGTTAAACCCCGGTTAACCAGAACGTAACCCCTATTCACTTAAACCATTCCCTCCAAGCGGCCGAACCGCTCAGAAGCAACGGATGGATATATAACCACGAAGCCAATCACAACACAAAACGCCCAGGCCAGAGGGGAAATCTGGCCTGGGCGTTAGCTCGTCGTAAAGCTGGGTGCTACACGCGTTTTGCTCCCGCGAAGTTCTTTTTGCCGCGGCGCAGCACCAGCCAGGACCCGTGGAGGAAGTCGTCGTCGGTGGGTGCCCACGACTCGTCCTCGATGCGGACGTTGTTCACGTACGCGCCACCCTCCTTGATGGAACGGCGGGCGGCACCCTTGGAATCCGCGAGACCTGCGCCGACGAGCAGATCCACGATGGTGGTCTCGCCGGAGAACTCGAAGACGTCGGTCTCGGAGACGGACGCGGCAAGGGTCGCCTCGTCCAGATCCGCAAGCTCGGCGCGGCCGAACAGCGCCTGGGATGCGAGCTCGACTGCCTCACGCGCCTCGACGCCATGGACCAGATCCGTCATCTCCTGCGCGAGGCGACGCTGCGCCTCGCGCTTGAACGGGCGCTCCTCCACCTCGACCTCGAGGCGGGAGAGCTCCTCCTGGTCCAAGAAAGTGAACCAGCGCAGGTAGCGGATCACGTCGGCGTCCGCGGTGTTGACGAAGTACTGGTACCAGGTGTACGGGCTGGTCATCTCTGGGTCGAGCCACAGGGACCCGCCGCCGGTGGACTTGCCAAACTTCTTGCCCTCGGAATCCGTGACCAGCGGAACGGTCAGCGCGTGGGTCTGCGCGCCGTCGATGCGTCGGTTCAGGTCGACGCCGGCCACGAGGTTGCCCCACTGGTCGCCGCCGCCGATCTGCAGGATGCAGTCGTGCTCGCGGCGCAGCTGCACAAAATCGTTGGCCTGCAGCAGCATGTAGGAGAACTCGGTGTAGGAGATGCCGTCGTTTTCCAGGCGTCGCTTCACCGTCTCGCGGCCCAGCATGGTGGACAGGGAGAAGTGCTTGCCGATGTCGCGCAGGAACTCGATCGCGCTGAGGTCCTTGGTCCAGTCGTTGTTGTTGACCAGCTTCGCGGCGTTGTCGCCGTCGAAGTGCACGAAGCGCTTGAGCTGGCCGGAGATGCGCTCCGCCCAATCCTTCACGGTGTCCGCGGAGTTCATGGACCGCTCCCCTACGTCGCGCGGATCGCCTATCATGCCGGTGGCGCCGCCGGCCAGCACGATCGGTGTGTGGCCGGCCTCCTGGAAGCGGCGCAGCATCAGAAGCGGCACGAGGTGGCCGGCGTGCAGCGACGGGCCGGTCGGGTCGAAGCCGCAGTACAGGGTGATCGGCGCTTGCGCGGCTTCGCGCAGGTTGTCTAGGTCGGTGGACTGGTTGATCAGCCCTCGCCAGGTCAGCTCATCAATGATGTTGGTGGAAGTCATGGTCGCTTTCTTCTAGTTCGCGGGGGTGTAGGGCTCTGCTTCGTCGATGAGCAAAACCGGGATGCCGTCGTCGATGCGATAGGCAATTCCGAGGCGTTCGTTGACCAGGAGCTGCTTTTCCTGGTTGTACTCCAGCGGGCCCTTGTCCTTGGGGCACGCGAGGACGCTGAGAAGCTTCGGATCCAGACTCATGGTTTCGGATCGTACCCGTCGCCGCCGCGGTAGCTGTCGTCGAGTCCGGGCAACTCCCCGAGCTCCTCCCGCAGGAACTGCGCTTGGGAGTCCATCGCCCGCAGGTTGTCGTCCAAGATGCCCTGCCGCACCCTTCCTGCGGCGCGGGTGAGCGTGGTCAGCGAGTCCACGACCACCCGCACTGCGGAGGCGTCGCGGTACTGCGGGGCATCGAGATACGTATCGACGACCTCCGGGTAGTACACCTTCACCACATTCCAAATCGTCTGGCGGTGCTCCGGGGTAGGTTCCAGGTGCTCCCACTCCGAGAGCACGAACCGGACAGTGTCTTCGAGCGCACGCGCCTGGGCCATCACCTGGCGCGGCGGGCGGGCGCCACCCAAACGCCTGGAGGTCTCCTGCAGCGACCGCTCCAGCACCACCGGGGTGGGCTCCGCCGGCGCCACGGGCAGCTCCTTTGGGGTGCGCGCGGGGGTCAGCGCCGCGCCCGCGCCGTAGGCCGCCAGCGCCGCCACCGGCCAGTAGACACCGATACCCACCACCAGGTGCAGAACAACCACCAGGATGGCAAGCACCAGCCCGACCTGGTTCTTCGGCGACGCGAAGTAGCGGGCGAACGCGTTGCCTGAAACATTATTGGAAGCCACGGATCTCCTTAAACGCCGCCGCGAGGTCGCCGCCGAGCGCGTCGAACACTTCGCCGCCGGTCAGCTCCGCCAGTTCACGCATCTCCGACTCGCTAGCGTCGCCGTAGAGGATCACAAACACCGGCACGGACCGCTGTGCGGCCGGCAGCTGCTCGTATTCCTCCTTGAACTTGGAAAAGCGGGGCCCGACGGTGTCTTGGCCGTCGCTGAGCAGGACTATCGACGGGATACCGCCGGCCGGATCCGTCTCCCGCAGCGCTTCCAGCAACGTCTGGTACATCGCCGTGGAGCCGCTGGCGCTGAGCCCGTCCACGTACTTGGTCAGCGCAGCTGCCGCCGCCGGGTCCTCGTGGGAGAACCGCGCGGTGACCGGGTCATTCGGCCGACTGTCGAAGGACTGCAGCGTGACGTTCTCCCGGTCGCGCAGGGAGACGTCGCCGGTGAGGGTGGAAGCGGAGCCGTCGATAAGCGAATGCATGATGTCTTTCAGCGACGCGATGCGTTGGCCCTCCATCGAACCCGAGGTGTCCAGCACAAACGTGGTAGTGCCGGGCTGGCGGTAGGAGTTGTCGTAGGCGTACAGCAGCTCGTCCACCACACTTTCGTTCGCGGGGAACGGCAGCTCGATGACCTGCTGGTCCGCGATCTCCGCGGGCAGGTTGTCCACCTGCGTCACCGGCCTGCGGAAGGTGTCCGCGATGTCGGGCTGGTGCTCGAGGAGCCAATTCGCAAGCTTTTCGACGCGCTCCCGCGCGTCCGTATTCGCCGGCTGCGCGAGCGCGGACAGCGGGTAATCCGCGGAGATCACGCCGTCCGCCGGGACCACGACCTCGATGGGCTGGCCCTGCTGGCGCATCTGGTGCAGCGTGGACTCGTAGTTGACGATCGCGTCCGCGCGCTCCGGGTCGTCGGCGAACGCCTCGGCCAACCACCCGGAGGACCCGGAGACCATGGTTTGGGCCTGGAACAGCTGCTCGAGGCGCGGGCCCACGCGCTCCAGGTCCGCCGGCGCGATGGCGTCGCCGGTGTCCGCCAGCGCGGTGGCAACGGCGACCAGCGCGGAGAACCCGGAGTTGGACGCCTGCGGGTTGGTCATGCCGAAGCTGAACTCCCCGGCCTCCGCGGCCTCGGCGAACTCCGCCCACGTGGGCTGCTTCGCGTCCCAGCCGAGGCGCTTGGCGCTGTCCTCCCACACTCCGAAAGCGACGGGGCTGGTGGCGATCTTCGTCTCGCCGTCGAGTTTGTCGGTGGCTCCGATGAGGTTGACGTAGCGGTTGGTGGCGAACCAGGTGGCGTCCACTTTTCCGTCGAAGTCGCCGCGCTTGAGGGTCTGCGAGTTGTCCAGGGTGCCGCCGGGAAATTGCATGTCGATGGAGAAGCCGAGGTCCTTGGCGGCCTGGTCGACCAGGCCCTCGAGATCCTTCAGCTCTGTCGCGGCGACGATGGTCAGGTCCGCCGGCTTGCCGGAACCGGAGCCAGCGCCGAAGCCCGAGGAACCGGAAGTGCCGCCGTCGAGCGAGACGCACGAGGCGAGCATGAGCGACATCAGGGCGGCGAGCGCCGCGAATAGGCGTTTCATTGGTCGTCCTCCTTCACCGGCGCGGGCGCTCCGGCGTAGCGTTGTCCCACTCCGTCGATGAGCTGCTCGAGCCTGTCGTAGGAGGGCGGGTCGATGGAATTGACGTAGTCGGAAGGCGCTTCGAGACCGCGGTCCTCGAGTTCCTGCGCCAAGCTGCCGGAGTTCGCGGGGCGGAACCCGTGGCGCGCGGCGAGCTGCTGCAGCTGCGGGTCGTTCGACAGCAGGCGACCGAGCTCCTTGCCGCCCTCCGAGACACCGACAATGCCGTGGTTCGCGAGCACGGTGGGGCTCAAGTGCAGCAGCACCATGTCGTCCCGGATGCGCGAGTTCGGCCGCATCTGCTCGCCCAAGAACTGCGCCTCGTAGACCATCACCATGGGCGCCGCGCCGATGCCCTGGCTCAGGTAGTCCGTGAACGGGCCGGACGAGGACGCCTCGCTGTAGCCTTGCGCGGTGAAAAACGGGGCGATCTCGTCGATAAGGTACCCGACGTCGCCTCCGCGCTCCGGGTCGCGCTCGGCCACCTCCCACGCCAGCAGCGACAGGTACATCGCCGCGGAGTTGGAGGTGCGGATGTCCGTGGAGCGGATCTGCACATTGCGTGGCGACGGGTACGCCTCGCCCAGATCACGCCAACGTTTGCCGGAGCGGGCCAGGTCCATGTATTTGTTCACGTCCAGGGTGTACGCGCCGTTTTGCTCGCTGACCACCCCTTCCGCCACGAGCAGGTCGGCGATCGGCTTCCAGCTCGCCACCGCCATCGGCGTGAAGAACGGGAAGTCCACGGAGTAGCCGCTGCCCTGCTCGCGCACCTTCTGTGTCGCGGGCGCCGACGACGGGAAGACGAAGTCCTGCTCCGCAATATCCGTGGTGGTGGCGATCTGGCGCGAGCCGGCGGTGGTGACGCTGACGCTGTACCCCAGCTCCTCCAGCCGAGCCACCACGTCGGGGTCTTCGAAGTAGGCCCGCTTTTCGGAGCCGATCACGCCGTGCAGCTGCGTCAGCTTGCCGCCGGACCCGCCGGAACCGCCGGCCGCTCCCCCGCCCCCGCCCCCGCCGTCGGCGTCACCGCCGCCGAAGGGCAGCAGCCCCCGTCCCAGCGCGACGGCGGCGATAACCACCCCAACTAAAATGACGCCAAGCACCACGGAGACTTTCCGTCCCCGGGGCTTGGCGTCATGGCTGCTCGGCACACTCATAGCTCACATGCTAAATGGCCGAGCCGACATGCGCGCCGCAATCGACGAACTACTGCGCGCGCACCGGCGTTGTCGCCCACTCGCGCGCGGCCTTGTTCGCCTCGCGCACACGCTCGCGCTGCTCCTCCACGCGCGGGCGGGCGGTGCCGCCGCGGGTGTCGCGGGATGCCACCGCACCGTCGACGGTGAGCACTTCGCGGACCTCAGGGAGCAAACGCTTATCGACGCTTTGCAGTTCCTCGTCCGTGAGGTCGACCAAATCCACGCCGCGGGACTCCGCGATGCGGACGCAGGCGCCGGACGCCTCGTGGGCCTCGCGGAACGGCACCCCCTGGCGCACCATCCACTCGGCCAGATCCGTCGCCAGCGTGAAGCCCGCCGGGGCGAGCTCGCGCATGCGGTCCTCGTGGAACGAAAGCGTGGACACCAGGCCGGTGAACGCCGGCAAGAGAATCGACAGCTGGGTCACCGAGTCCACCAGCGGCTCCTTGTCCTCCTGCAGGTCGCGGTTGTACGCCAGCGGCATGGCCTTCAGCGTGGCCAGTAGCCCGGTGAGGTTGCCAATCAAGCGTCCAGCCTTGCCGCGGGCGAGCTCCGGTACGTCCGGGTTCTTCTTCTGCGGCATGATCGACGAGCCCGTGGACCACGCATCGTGCAGTGTGACGTAGCCGAACTCCGGCGTGGACCAGGCGATGATCTCTTCGGCGAAGCGGGAGACGTCGATGGCGATCTGCGCCAGCACGTACGCCGACTCGGCGGCGAAATCGCGCGAGGCGGTGCCGTCGAGCGAGTTGTCTGTGGCGGAGGCGAAGCCGAGCTCCTCGGCGATCGCCTCCGGGTCCAGGTGCAGCGAGGAGCCCGCCAGCGCACCGGAGCCGTACGGCGAAACGGCCAGGCGCTTGTCCGCGTCCTGGATGCGCTCTAAGTCGCGCAGCAGCGGCTGGGCGTGGGCCAAAAGCGAGTGCGCGAGCAGGATCGGCTGCGCGGCCTGGAAGTGGGTCTTGCCCGGCATGATCGCGTCCGGGTGGGCCTCGGCCTGCTGGACAATCGCGTCGATCAGGTCAGAGACGTCCTGGGCCACGCCGCGGAGTGCGTCGCGCAGCCACATGCGGAACATCGCCGCGACCTGGTCGTTGCGGGACCGGCCCGCGCGCAGGCGGCCGCCAACCTCGGGGCCGACGCGGTCGATCAGGCCGCGCTCCATCGCGCCGTGCACATCCTCATCGGTGGGCAGCGGGCCGAACGAGCCGTCGGCGACATCGCGGCCGAGTTTGTCGAGTCCGTCGAGCATCACCGTGAGGTCTTCGTCGCTAAGCAAACCCGCCCTGTTGAGCACCTTCGCGTGCGCCTTGGAGGCGAGCACGTCGTAAGGCGCGAGCACCCAGTCGAAGTGCGTGGAGACGGACAGGGCGAACATCGCCTCCGAAGGGCCGCCGGAGAAACGGCCTCCCCACAGCGCGCCCTCGTTGGTCTTGTGCTGTTCCATCCCTACTTCTCCTGGGAGGCGGCAGCCGCCCTATCGCGCTTGTTGGCGATCTGGGAGGAAAGGCCGTGCAGGCGCACAAAGCCCTTTGCCAGGGTCTGGTCGAAGCTGTCGCCGGTGTCGTAGGTGGCCAGGTTGAAGTCGTACAGGGAGTGGTTGGAGCGGCGGCCGTTGACGGTGGCGGTGCCGGCGTGCAGCACCATGCGGATATCGCCGGTGACGTGCTCCTGGGTGGACTCGATGAACGCGTCCAGGGAGCGCTTCAGCGGGCCGAACCAGAGACCGTCGTAGACCTCCTCGGACCAGCGGGCGTCGATGAGGCGCTTGTAGCGGGCCAGCTCGCGCTCGACGGTGACGTCCTCAAGCGCCTTGTGCGCGGTGATCAGGGCCACTGCGCCCGGAGCCTCGTAGACCTCGCGGGACTTGATGCCCACCAGGCGGTCCTCCACCATGTCCAGGCGGCCGATGCCCTGGGCGCCGGCGCGGCGGTTCATCTCCTCGATGGCCTCGAGGACGGTGACCTTGCGGCCGTCGATAGCCACCGGCTTACCTGCCTCGAAGGAGATGATCACCTCGTCCGGGGCGTTGCCCAGTGCCGGGTCCTCGGTGTAGGCGTAGAGGTCCTTTGTCGGCGGGTTCCACAGGTCCTCCAAAAAGCCGGTCTCAACCGCGCGGCCCCAGACGTTCTGGTCGATGGAAAACGGCGATGCCGCAGACTGCTCGATGGGCAGGTCCTTGCCCTCGGCGTACTCGATGGCCTTGTCGCGGGTCCACGCGTAGTCGCGTGCCGGGGCGATGATCTCCAGGTCCGGGTCCTGGTTGAGGAAGCCGACCTCGAAGCGGACCTGGTCGTTGCCCTTGCCGGTGCAGCCGTGGGCGACGTGGGTGCCGCCGAACTTGTGGCCAGCCTGCACCAGGTGCTTGACAATCAGCGGGCGGGAAATGGCGGAAACCAGCGGGTACTCGCCCTGGTACATGCCGTTGGCCTTGATGGTGGGCAGGCAGTACTCCTCGGCGAACTCGTCCTTGGCGTCCACCACAATGGACTCCACAGCGCCGCAGTCCAGCGCGCGCTGGCGCACGGACTCCATGTCCTCGCCGCCCTGGCCCAGGTCCAGGGAGACGGCGATGACCTCGCCGCCGGTCATTTCAGCGAGGTAAGGGATGGCGACAGAGGTGTCAAGGCCGCCCGAGTACGCGAGCACAACGCGGTTAGTCATGGTGAAAGATCTCCTTCGAATTCCAGGACGATTCAGAATTATTCAGTGTACGTAAAATTATGCGATCGGCACGGCGATGTCTATTCGCCGACAGTTTCCTTCAGCCCGAACAGCTGCTGCGCCAGCTCCCTGCCGGTGATCGGTTCGCGGGCGAGCACGAAAACCGTGTCATCGCCAGCGATGGAGCCGACCACCTGGTCCAGACCCACGCGGTCGATGTAGCTGGCTAGATACTGGGCGGCGCCGGGCGGCGTGCGCACCACAGCGAGCTGCCCGGAGTAGTCCACGGAGACCACCAGCTCCTCGATCATGCGGCGCAGCTTCTCGCGCGGGCCGGAGTGCGCCGTCTCAAGCGAATCTGCCTCGCCGCCCACGGTGTAGTAGGCGCGGCCGCCCGCGCGGGGGCGCACCTTCTTCGCGCCGAGCTCATCCAGGTCGCGCGAGAGGGTGGCTTGGGTGATGTCGATGCCCTCGTCCAGCAGTAGCTCAGACAACTGCACCTGGGAGGACACGCGGGTTGATTCGAGCAGCTCGAGGATTCTCGCCTGCCGCGCGGTGCGGGATACAGGTTGGGTCATACTTGGTGCTCCAAAAGCCAGGCCAGCAGCGCCTTTTGGGCGTGCAGGCGGTTTTCCGCTTCATCAAAGACGCGCGATTGCGGCCCGTCGATGACGTCCGCGGCGACTTCGCTCCCACGGTACGCGGGAAGGCAATGCAAGAATATTGCATCCTCAGCCGCGCGCGACATCAGGGCAGCATCCACCTGGTACGGCAAAAACGGCGTGCGGCGGTCCTTGCCGTCTTCCTCCATGCCCATGGACACCCACGTGTCCGTGATGACCACGTTCGCACCCTCCGCGGCCGCGATATCCGAGGTCACGGCGACTGTCGCTCCGGTTTCCTCGCCGCGGCGCCGCGCGCGTTCAACGAACTCTTCGCGCGGCTGGAAGCCGTCCGGGGCGATGACGGTGATGTCCACCCCGGCGGTGGCGAACCCGATGAGGTAGGAGTTGGCCATGTTGTTGTCGCCGTCGCCCAGGTAAACGGCCTTGAGCCCCTTCAGCCCAGCCGGGCCCTCATCCGGGCAGAAGTTCTCCACCACGGTCTGCAGGTCGGCGAGGATCTGGCACGGGTGCAGGTCGTCGGACAGCGCGTTGACGATCGGGACGGTGGCCGTCTCCGCCATTTCCCGCAGGTTGTCGTGGGCGTAGGTGCGCCACACAATCGCTTCGACAAACCGCGACAGCACCGCGCCGGTGTCCTGGTAGTTCTCCTTCGTGCCCATCTGCGAGTTGCCGCTTTCGGTGACAATCGCGTGCCCGCCGAGCTGCGCGATGCCGGCGTCGAAGGAGTAGCGGGTGCGGGTGGAGGTTTTGTCGAACAGCACGGCGACCGATTGCGGCCCCTCGAGCGGCCGGCGCGAGAAGGGCTCGCGCTTCAGTTCCGCGGCCAGTGCGAGCACCTCGGCCTGCTCGTTGGGTGTCAGGTCGTCGTCTGCCAGGAAGTGTCTGACCATCGGTTTAGCTCCGTTCTTTCGCTGCTTCAATCGCGCCGGCGAGGCGCTTTACCGCCTCAACAATCTCATCGTCGCTGATCACCAGCGGCGGTGTCAGGCGGATGACGTCGTCGCCCGGTGCGTTCACAATCAGGCCTTCTTCAAGCCCATGCTTGACGACGAGCTTCGCCACCGCCTCATCCAGCACCACCCCGAGCATCAGCCCGCGCCCGCGGACCTGGGTGACACCGGGGATCTGCGAAGCTGCGTCGATAAGCAACTGCCCCTTGCGGCGCACCTCGGCGAGGAAGTCCTCGTCGATGGCCTCAAGCACGGCCCCCGCGGCGGCGCAGGCGACGGGGTTGCCGCCGAAGGTGGTGCCGTGCGAGCCCGGGGTAAACAGCTCCGCTGCCTTGCCACGGGCGATGGTCGCGCCGATGGGCAGTCCCCCGCCCAACCCTTTGGCCATGGTGATCACGTCCGGCAGGACGCCTTCGTGTTGAAAGGCAAAAAAGTCGCCGGTGCGTCCGACGCCGGTTTGGACCTCGTCGGTGATGAGCAGGATGCCGTGGGCGTCGCAAAGTTCCCGCACCGCTTTGATGAAGCCCTCCGGCGCGGGGATGACCCCCGTTTCGCCCTGGATGGGCTCCAGGATGATCGCGGCGGTGTTGCCCGGGTCCTGCTGCACCAGGGTCTCGAGCGCCTCGATGTCGCCGTATGGGAAGAACTCGACGCCTGCCGGCATGGGTTCGAACGGCGCGCGCTTGTCCGGTTGGCCCGTCAGCGCGAGCGAGCCCATGGTGCGGCCGTGGAAGCCGCGCTCAGCTGCGAGGATGCGGCGGCGGCCGGTCAGGCGCGCGAGCTTGAAGGCGGCCTCGTTGGCCTCGGCGCCGGAGTTGCAGAAAAACACCCGCGCGGTCTCGTCGCCGACCCGGGCGCGCAGCGCCTCGGCGACCTCAACCACCGGCTGGGAGCCGAAGAGATTGGACACGTGGCCAAGCGTCGCCACCTGCGCGCTCACCGCCTCGACGACGGCCGGGTGCGCGTGGCCGAGCGCGTTGACGGCGATGCCGGCGAGCATGTCGATGTAGGTGTTGCCGTCCGCGTCCGTGACCGTGGAGCCCTCGCCGGAAACAAGCTCCACCGGCGGCGCGGGGTAGGTGTCTAAAAGCGCGGAAGTCCAGCGCGAAGAAAACTCGCTCATGCGTCATCCTTTCTAAAGATCGTTCCGTCCGGGTAGTGCGCGCGGTCGTAGTCGTCCGGCAGCACCATGGTGCCAACGCCACCCATCGTCAGTAGCTCCAGCAGCACGGAGTGGGCCACGCGTCCGTCGATCACGTGCGCTGCCTTCACCCCGCCCTGGACTGCGGTGAGGCAGGCCTCCATCTTCGGGATCATGCCGGTGTCCAAGCCGGGCAGCATCTTGGCCAGCTCGCCCGCCTCGATCTTGGACAGCAGCGAGTCCTTGTTCGGCCAGTCCGTGTAGAGCCCCTCGACGTTGGTGAGCACCACCAGGCGCTCGGCGCCGATCGCTGCGGCAAGCGCACCCGCGGCCTCGTCGGCGTTGATGTTGTACACCTCGCCGTGCTCCCCCGGTGCGATGCCAGAAACCACCGGGATCCGGCCAGCCTCGATGATGTCCATCACCGCCTCCGGGTTCACGTCCGTGATCGTGCCCACCAGGCCGATGTCCTGCAGCTGGCCGTCGACGACCACCTCGCGCTGCTTGGCGGTAAACAGCCCGGCGTCCTCGCCCGAAGTGCCGACCGCGTAGGGCCCGTGCGAGTTGATCTTGCCCAGCAGGTCCCGGCCCACCTGGCCGAAGAGCACCATGCGCACCACGTCCAAGATCTCCGGGGTGGTCACGCGGAACCCGCCGATGAACTCCCCGCCGTCCAGCCCCAAGCGACCGAGCATCTGGGTGATCTGCGGCCCTCCGCCGTGCACCACCACAGGCTTCGCGCCCACGGTGCGCAAAAACACCATGTCGGCGGCGAAGGCGGCCTTCAATTCCTCGTCGATCATGGCGTTGCCGCCGTACTTGACCACCACGATCTTGTCGCGGTAATGCTGCAGCCACGGCAGCGCCTCCGCCAGCACGGTGGCGCGCTGCTCGTTGGTCAGATTCGGCATCATCTCTCCCACCTCCTAGCTGCTGTAGGCCGAGTTGATCTCAACGTAGGCGTGAGACAGGTCAGTCGTGCGCACCGTCGCGCGGCCCTCGCCACCGGTGCCCAGGTCCACCACCACAGCGATGTCCGCCCCGCTCAGATCCACCTCGCGCGCGCCGGGCACCCCGGCGGAGTACTCGCAGACGGTGTGGCCGTTGAAGGTCACCGAGATGTTGTCCGCGTCCATGTCCGCGTCCGCCATGCCGACGGCGGCGAGCACGCGGCCCCAGTTCGGGTCGGAGCCGAACATCGCCGTTTTGACCAGGCTGTCGCGGCCGATGGTGCGCGCAGCGTTGAGTGCTTGCTCGTCGTCCGCGGCGCCTTCGACGGTGATGCTCACGCGCTTGGTCACGCCCTCGGCGTCGGACTGCATCATCGCCGCCAGCTGCGCGCAGGCCTCGTACACCGCGGCGTCCAGCTCGTCCTGGTCCGGGGATACCCCACTCGCGCCGTTGGCCATCGCGATGACGGTGTCGTTGGTGGAGGTGGAACCGTCGATGTCCAGGGTGTTGAAGGTGGTTGCCGTGGCACGCTCCAGCGCAGTCTGCAGCGCCTGGGCCTCCACCTTCGCGTCGGTGGTCAGGCACACCAGCATCGTCGCCAGCGACGGCGCCATCATGCCGGCACCTTTGCCCATGCCGCCGAGAGTCCAGCCGTCGCCCTTGACCAGCACTTCTTTGGCGACGGTATCGGTAGTGCGGATGGCTTCGGCGGCGTCCGCGCCGTGGTCGCCGAGCTGATTGACGACGGCCGCGATGCCGCCTTCCACCTTCTCCATCGGCAGCAGATCGCCGATGATGCCGGTGGAGCAGACGGCCACCTGAGCGGGCTCTGCGCCCACACCTTCGGCCGTAAGTCGCTGCATAGTTTGCGCGTCATGCAGCCCCTGCTCGCCAGTGCAGGCGTTGGCGTTGCCGGAATTGAAGACCACAGCCTTCAGTTCGCCGGCGGCCACCGCCGCGCGGCTGACCTTCACAGGCGCGGCGAAGACCTTGTTGCGCGTGAAAACCGCGGCCGCGGCGAATTCGGGACCTTCGTTGATGACGACGGCCATATCCGGGTTGCCGGATGCCTTCAGGCCCGCGCTTGTGGCGGCGGCGGAGAAGCCTTGCGGTGCGGTGACTCCAAGAGTGCTCATGGTGGAGGGGATCCTTTCAGAAAAAGAGGTGGGGGTGTCTCGTCGGCGGTTACGGAGCCACCGCGGCTCGCGACAGACCCGCCCCCTCTTCGAACCCGAGCGCAAGGTTCATGCACTGCACCGCCGCTCCCCCGGTGCCCTTGGTCAGGTTGTCGATGGCGCTGGTGGCCACAACTTTGCCTGCTGCCTGATCCACTTCAATCTGGACGTGGCACATGTTGGAGCCAACCACGTGCTGCGTCTGCGGCTGCTGGCCGGCAGGCAGCAGGTGCACGAACGGTTCTTCGGCGTAGGCGTTATCGTATGCAGCGCGCACCGTCTCCGCGTCCGCGCCATGTGCCAGCGGCGCGGTGACGGTGGTGAGGATGCCGCGCGGCAGCGGCGCAAGCACCGGTGTGAAGCTCACGGTGACCTGGCTGTCCGCGACTTCCTCGAGGTTCTGCGCAATCTCCGGTGTGTGCCTGTGTGCGCCGGCGACGCTGTAGGCCTTCAGCGAGCCCATCGTTTCCGCGCCGAGCATGTCCACCTTGGGCTTCTTGCCGGCCCCGGACACGCCGGTAATAGCCACCACCGTCAGATCCAGCTCGACCAGGCCCGCCTGCACCGCCGGCCATGCGGCGAGCGTGGCACCCGTGGGAAAGCACCCGGGAACAGCGATGCGCGTTGCCTTTGCAACGTCCTCCCGGTGCCCCGGCAACTCCGGCAGCCCGTAGGGCCACGTGCCTGCGTGCTCCGAGCCGTAGTAGGCGCGCCAGGCCTCAGCATCGCGCAGGCGGAAGTCGGCGGCGCAGTCGATAACGGTCACGTCCTCGCCAAGTGCTGCGCCGATGGCCGCGGAGTGTCCGTGCGGCAGCCCCAAAAAGACCACGTCGTGGCCGGAGAGCACCTCAACGGTGGTCTCTTCGATAACCCGGTCGGCCAGCTCCGGCAGGTGCGGCATGAGCTCGCCGACACGCTGGCCGGCGTTGGACGCGCCGGTCAGCGCGCCGATCTCCAGCTCACCCGCGAGATACGCCGGGTGACCCAGCAGCAGGCGGAGAATCTCACCGCCCGCATAACCCGTGGCCCCCGCGACCGCTACTTTGACAACCTTGCCTTCTGACATGGCCGCAAGTGTAACAGTTATGCAGTCGCGTGGAAGTTATTCACGCAAATATATTTAGCCGCGCATTTCTGCGCCGAAACGCTCCTTGGCCAGTTCGGCCGCCTTCAGGCGCGCTTCGGAGGCTTCTTCCTCGGTCAGCGTGCGGTCCGGGGCGCGGAACGCCAGGCCGAACGCGAGCGACTTCTTGCCGTCGCCGAGGTTGTCGGACCGGTAGACGTCGAAAAGCGTCACCGCCTCAACGAGCTCGCCAGCACCTTCCTGGACAGCGCGGCGCACGTCCTCGGCCGCCACAGCCTCGTCCACGACCAGGGCGATGTCCTGGTTGAGCAGCGGGAACGCGGACAGTCGCGGCGCAGGCAGGCGCTCTGCCAGCGGGATGGCGGTCAGATCGATCTCCATCGCGCAGGTGCGCACCGGGAGGTTCAGCTTCTCCAGGATTTGCGGGTGCAGCTCGCCGGCGTGGCCGACCACCTGGCCGTCGACCTTCAGCGCAGCGCAACGGCCCGGGTGCCACGGCAGGTACTCGGCAGCCTCAACATCCAGGTCGACACCGCAGACGCGGGCGACGAGCTGGGCGGCTTCGATAGCATCGGACCACTCGTAGGCGCGCCCCTTGCCCCACGGGCCCTCCAGCTCCGTATTGCCTAGCGCCACCGTCGCGGCGTGGAGGTGTTGCTTCGGCAGCGACTCAATAAGTTCTGCGACGACCTCGTCCGCCGGGCGCTCGGACACCTCCGGCAGCGGCGAGACGTCCGCGCGCTTTTCCGAGGTCTGCGCCACCGAGTAGATGGCCACATCACCGCGGCCGCGCGCAACGTTTCTGCCCGCGGCCTCCAGCATCGGCGGCAGCAGCGTGGTGCCCAGGATGCCGTAGTCCGCATCCAGCGGGTTCTGCACCTTGACGGTATTTCGGCGCGGGTCGTCCGCATCGAGGCCCCAGGTGTCGAAGGTGTCGTTGGCGATAAACGGCGTGGGGATGATCTCCGCGTAGCCGGAGTACGCCAACGCGTGGGTCACCGCACGGCGGCGTCGCTGCAGCGGGCTCAAACCGCGGCCGCCACGGGGCGTGGGCAGGATCGACGGAATGTCGTCCAGGCCCTCCAGGCGCACGACCTCCTCGACCAGCTCCACCGGCACCGTGATGTCTGTGCGCCAGGTCGGCGGGGTGACTTCAAGCTCCTCGCCGTCGCCAGCGACCTCGCAGCCGACCTCTTCCAGGCGCCGCACCACGGTCTCACGTGCGTAATCCACACCGATCAGCTCAGCCGGGCGCGTCGCGCGCATCGCAATCGCATCACGCTTCTCGACGTCACCGACCAGCGTTCTGCCCGCGTGAATCGTGCCGCCGGCGATCTCCACCAGCAGCGCGCACGCGATGTCGAGGGCGTTTTCCACGAGCTGCGGGTCCACGCCCCGCTCGAAGCGTCGCGAGGCTTCCGAGCTCAGCTTGAGCCGGCGCGCGGTGCGCGCCACGGTCAGCGGGTCCCAGGTCGCGGCCTCGAAGTGGACGTTGACCGTCTCGTCCGAGATCTCGGAGGTGGTGCCGCCCATGACGCCGGCCAGCGACTGAATGCCGTTGTCGTCGCTGATCACCACATCTTCTGCGGTCAACGTGCGCTCGACGTGGTCGAGCGTTTCAAATTTCTCGCCTTCAGCAGCGTTGTGCACGCGCAGGCCGCCGGCGATCTTGTCGGCGTCGAAGGCGTGCATCGGCTGGCCGGTCAGCAGCATGACGTAGTTGGTCACGTCGGTTGCGGCGTTGACCGAGCGCACGCCGGCGAGCATGAGCTCACGCTGCATCCAGAACGGCGCCGTGGCCTTCGGGTTGATGCCCTCGACGGTGCGCACGCCGAAGCGCTTGGCCTTGGTGGACTCCTCCACGGAAACCGCGATGGTCTCGCCCGCCGGAGCCGGCACGCCAGCAATGTCGATGCCGGCGATTGCCGGATCCTGCGCCACGTCGGTGAACTCGAGGTCGAAGGCGGAGGCGATCTCTCGGGTCAGGCCGCGGGCGGACAAAGCGTAGCCGCGGTCCGGGGTGACGTTGACATCGAAGACGGTGTCGTCCGAGCCCAGAATCTCGCGGGCGTCCTGGCCGGGGGTGGCGGAGCCGTCGTGAAGCGTAATGATGCCCTCGCTTTTCGCGGTGAGCCCGAGCTCGGCCGCGGAGGCCATCATGCCTGCGGAGATGTGGTCATAGGTCTCGCGCGCCGAGATCTCGAACCCGCCCGGCAGCACCGCGCCCGGCAGCGAGACGACGACCAAGTCGCCTTGCTTGAAGTTGCGGGCGCCGCAGATGATGCCCTGCGGCTCGCCCGTGCCGTTGGCCTGGCCCACGTCCACCTGGCAGTAGCGGATCGGCTTCTTGAAGCCGGTCAACTCCTCAATCTCCTCCACGCGGCCGATGACCAGCGGGCCGGTGACCTCCGGAAGCGGCGCGTAGCCCTCGGTTTCGAAGCCGACGCGCACGAAGCCCGCGTCGAGCTCCTCATCGGTGAGGTTGAAATCCTTGTTACCTGCGTTCTGCAGCAGGCGGACGATCCAATTTTTGGAAATGAGCATTGTCAGTGTCTCCTTTACGCCTGCACGCCGAACGGGATGGTGAAACGGACGTCGCCTTCGACCATGTCTCGCATGTCCGACAGACCATTGCGGAACTGCAGGGTGCGCTCCAAGCCCATGCCGAACGCGAAGCCGGAGTAGACCTCCGGGTCGATGCCGACAGCACGCAGCACGTTCGGGTTGACCATGCCGCAGCCGCCCCACTCGATCCAGCCCGCGCCGCCCTTCTTGTTGGGGAACCACACGTCCACCTCAGCGGACGGCTCGGTGAACGGGAAGTAGTTCGTGCGCATACGCGTCTTCGTCTCCGGGCCGAACAGCACCTTTGCCAGGTGGTCGAGGGTGCCGCGCAGGTGCGCCATAGTCAGGCCCTTGTCCACAGCTAGGCCCTCCACCTGGTGGAACACCGGGGTGTGGGTAGCATCCAGCTCGTCGGTGCGGAACACACGGCCCGGACACGCGATGTAGATGGGCACGTCGCGCTCGAGCATGGTGCGCACCTGCACCGGCGAAGTGTGGGTGCGCATGACCTGCTTGGAGCCTTCCTCGCCGATGTAGAAGGTGTCCTGCAGCGTGCGGGCCGGGTGATCCGGGATGAAGTTCAGCGCGTCGAAGTTGAAGTACTCCGCCTCCACCTCCGGGCCTTCCGCGACCTCCCAGCCCATGCCGATGAAGATGTCCGCAATGTGCTCGGACAGCGTGGTGATCGGGTGCATCGCGCCAGCCTGCGTGCGGGAGGTGGGCAGGGTGACGTCCACCTTCTCCTCGCGCAGCTGCTTCTCGCGGTGCTCCGCTTCGCGCTGCACGCGCAGCTGGGCGTAGGCCTTTTCTGCGCGGCCGCGGGCCATGTTCACGAACCGACCGGCATCCTTGCGCTGATCCTTCGGCAGCGTCCCAAGTGCGCGGCGGGCCTGCGGGATCGGGGCCTTCTCCCCCAGGTGCGCGCGGTGCGCATCCTCCAGCGCAGCGAGGTCCTCGGCCGCCTCAAAGGCAGCGATCGCCTCGTCCGCTGCCTTGTTCAGGGCATCCTCGGTCAGTTCAATTTCCGGAGTTGGGTTTGCGTTGTCGGCCACGCTCGTGTTCACCCGCACCTTTCCACAAGTGCGCTGCGCTGTTTATACAGACCGCAGCAGTGTCGGTTCAAAAGCGTCCACCACTTTACCTATCGGCCGACACAGCGACCGCGCGAGGGCGGGCGCGCAAAATCCAGCCGATAAAGCTAGTCCTCCGCGAGCGCCTTCGACGACTCCCACAGGCAGATACTCGCCGCAGTAGCCAGGTTCAACGACTCCGCGCCGCCCTGGATCGGAATGGAGGCGCGGTGGTCGGCGGCCGCGAGGATGTCGCTGTCAAGCCCGTGCGCCTCGTTGCCGAACAGCCAAGCGGTCGGCTGCGCGAGCGTCTCCCCCGGCTGCGCAAGGTTCACCTCGCCGTCCATGGTGGTGGCGAAGGTGGACAGCCCAGCGTCTTCGAGCTGGCCGATCACCCGGCGCACTTCGCGGTCGCGCGCCACAGGGATGTGGAACAGCGAGCCCGCGGTTGAGCGCACCACCTTCGGCGCCTCGGGGTCCACGGTGTCGCCGGCGAAAATCACCGCGTCCGCACCCACAGCGTCCGCGATGCGGATGATTGTGCCGGCGTTGCCGGGATCGTTGGTTTCCACGCACACCGCCACCAACTTCGGCCGGCCCTTCATGATTTTCGGCACCGTCCACAGCACAGGGCGGCACACCGCAAAGATGCCGGTGGACGTCACCGCGTCCGCGAGCGAGTCCGCAGCTTTTTCCGTAATCGCGTGCGTGTACACGTCCATGTAACCCGCCGCCCGCACGATCTCCTCGAAGCGCTCGGCTGCGGCCTCGGTAACGAAGAGGTCTGTCGCCGCCCCCGTGGCCACGGCGGCCTCCACAGCGTTCTCGCCTTCCGCCAGGAAGGCCTTTGCTTTACGACGAGCTTGCGCCCTCTTCAACTTCCCCGCATTAACCACACGCGGAGTGCGCTCTGTGAACGGCTGCTGGAAATCCAATGGCATAGCTACAGACTACGTTGCGGGCGCTACGCTGTTTGCCGTGCCTACGTTTCCGGAGCTCGTGCGCGCCCGCCTTCTTTCACCGGCGGCGCGCCCTTGGCGCATCGGTTTTGCGCTCGCAGCTCTTCTTTTCGCTCTCGGGCTGGTAGCTCTGCCGGGGGCACCGATCGCGGTCGAGTGGTCTCGGTTCGCGGTGGCGCTCTACGCGGTATTTCTAATCGTGGCGGCGTTTTTCGCCCCGGTCGCGGCGGGACTGGGATACGGCTTTTTGCTGCAGTTTTCCGCGTTAGAAACGGAATTCCGAAGCGCGATCATCATCATCGGTATGTTCGCGGTGGCTGCTGTGGTGGGGTTGCGCACCCGTTGGTCTCGAGGCGTACTCATCACATTGCTGCTCTGGTACCTCGCTCAAACAGACTTTTCAAAGGGCATTTTTCTACCCAACTCTGTAGACACTGCCACATTCCTCGGGGTATTTTTGTATGCCGCCTGGGCCACAGGCTTCGTCCTGCGTTCGTTCCTACTCAACAGGGAACGGCAAGCCGAACGTCTCAAGGCCGAGCTGGAACGTGAAAGAGACCGAACCGTAAAGGCATTGCACGGTTCTGTGGCGTCCTCCCTGACTTCGGTTGTGCTCCGAAGCGAGGCTTTGGCAATGACGGGCGACGATCAGACCGCCAAGGCTGCGAAGCTCATCGCGGACGACGCGAGACGGTCCATGCAGGAAGTCCGTCAGCTCATCCGATTTATGCGCTCTGAGGATTCGGTGTTTAACGACGATGAGACCGCAAATGCTCCGAAACTGCGTGAAGCACTGCAGTCCTTCACGGACACTTTGCGTAGCCACGGATACACAATCACAGAAAGTGGCCTGCACGGCGACGGCCTCAACACAATTGCACTGCAACATGCTCCCAGCGCGTTTCGTGAGATCCAGACGAACGTGATCAAGTACGCGGACAAGCACCAGCCAGTCATTGTCGCGGCAGTCGAAGACGACAACGACGTGCAAATCCTTGTCCAAAATTTCGGGGCCCAACAAGAACAGACAGTGGAGATGAGTACCGGCGTCGGCTTAGGCGAGGTCGCATCGCTGCTGGCACAAGATGGTGCCGTTCTGGAAGCCGGCTACCACGGTGAAGCCTTCCGCTACCACCTCACCGTCCCGAAGGAACGAAAGTAGATTGGCGCCGGGTGGAGGGTACTTTCGTACCATCTTTGTCCCTATGCAGCCAGAAAAATTGCACATTGTTACCGTGTACACCCATAATTCACGTAGCGAATTACAGCTTTAGTTCACGAAAGGACAAGCAAATGCGCAAGTTTGCTCGCCTCGCCGCCTCCGCCCTGGTTGCAGCCGGCCTCATTACCGTCGCACCTGCAGCATCTGCAGAAGCGCAGACCGTGGCAACCCCGTATGCGGCCGGTGCCATCGGCGACACCTTCGAGTGTGGCGGCATGGTTGGCCGCCTCTGGTGCAAGTAATTTCGCCAGTAATCACTCCATGGGAACACCTTCTGAAAACCCAATCCGGGTTTTCCTCGTCGACGATGACCCGCTGGTACGCGAGGTGCTGATAAGCTACCTCGACAGCGCCGAGGAGATCACCGTCGTCGAAACTGCTTCGGACGGATCCGAAGCGCTCGAGCGCATCCCCCAATTAGACGTGGATGTGGTGCTCTCCGACGTCTACATGCAGCACATGGGCGGCGCAGAGCTGCTGCGCAACCTTGCCGCGAGAGGTGCAGCCCCTGCATTTTTGGCGATCAGTTCCTTGGACAACGACACTGCGATGCTCGACATCCTCGACCACGGGGGTCGCGGCTACATTTTGAAGAGCCAGCCGCGCGAGGAAATCATCCTTTCGGTGCGGCAAGCAGTTGCAGGCGGCACCGTAATTTCGCCTGCTGCAATGAACAAGCTGCTCCCCCACCTCTCCCAGCGCGACGCACAAGCTCCGCAACCTGCTCCCGAGCGCCCAAAGGCCGCGGTCAACGTGCCTGCGGGCGTTTCCGAGACCGAGCAGAAAGTCCTTGAGCTGCTTTGCGACGGCTTGAGCAACGCCGACATCGCGAAGCACCTGAACTACTCCGAGTCCACCGTGAAGAAGATGGTCTCGAAGCTGCTCTCGGCATACGGGGTCTCGTCCCGCCTCGACCTTGTCGTCACTGTCCTCAACGGCCGCGGGCCGCAGGTGCACTAGCCCCTCCCCGGTTCTGAACGAAAGTATCGGCATCGGACACGAAGGTGCCGAGACCCCAAAATTTCCTTGTCATGCGACAGCAACGTCCTTACGTTGACCCCTGTAAGCAATCACCCCGACTGCTAGCGACGCTGGCGGTAGCTTCACAGGAAAGGACAACGTATGACCCGTAAGACCCGACGCATCACTACCGCGCTTCTCGGCACTCTGATGGCCGGCGCTGCCATCGCTCCCGCGAACGCGACCACCCTCGAGGAGTCCGCTCCCGAGACCCCGGCGAACAACGACAAACTCCCGATCGTCCACACCTACCGCGGCTCCGACCACTTGAAGGCCAACGTGCTCAACCCGCGCCCGGTGTGCAACTCCACCGAGGACTACCGCACCGTCGTGTACAAGGTGAAGGACAACTTCCTGCCGGTGGGCACCATCTCCACCACGAACCTGTCCGACGAGGCAATCCCGCTGCAGCAGGACCTCTCCCGCACCCAGACTGTCTCCGCTTCCGTCAACGGCTCCAAGACTGAGACGCTGAACCTGGGCGGTTCCGGCTCCAAGGACGGCATCGAGGGCAACATCGGCTACTCCGTGGCGAAGGCGCTCGGCTGGGACGTCTCCGCTGAGCTGTCCTGGAACGTCGGCCAGACCGTCGGCCCATACGATGTGCCGGCAGGCAACACCGGTGAGGCCACCTACGGCTTCCGCACCGTCACCATGACTGGCACCCAGCAGCGCTGCCGCCCGAACGGCACCTGGGCGACCCCGACCGCATGGGTTGCCAACATGCCGGTGAAGAACGAGGTCCGCGTGAAGAACTTCGACACCCCGGCCGATTCCTGGGCGCCGAACAAGGGCGCACAGACCACCGAGGTCAAGGACGAGCCGAACGCTGAGTACGACAAGGACGTCGACACCCTGAACAAGGGCGACAACATCGACGACGTGGAAAAGGTCGACGACAACAAGACCGCCGACGTCAGCAACAAGGACGTCAACCTCGCCGCCGACAACGAGAAGGCCGCCAAGGAGGAAGCCGAGAAGAACGAGGGCGCCATCGAGGTCGACGCCGTTTCCGACAAGAAGGAAGAGTCCACCGACGACAAGGGCGACGACAAGGCTGAAAAGGCCGAGCACGACCTAGACCTCGAGCCGTACTTCACCGTCTCCTCCGCGAAGGCGAAGGGCTTCGCCGGTTCCACTGCGCTGCGCGTGAAGAACGTCGGCAACGAGCGCTACTGGGGCGAGTTCCCGGCGGTGACCTTCCGCGTCGCAGTCCGCACCGAGGACGGACCGGAGGGCGTCGACCGTCTGATCACCACCACCACCCGCGAGGGCGGCTACGCCCGGGATCTGGGCTGGGACGAGGACGAGCAGGCCCGCATCTTCGAGGTCACCCTGTCCAACCCGATCAACCCGGGTGAGGAAGCAGACCTCGTCTCCTTCTCCTTCGGCGACGGCAACACCAAGGAAGGCCGTCTGACCAACTACATCACCGTTTCCCAGACTGGCCGTCTGGACGGCGACGACTCCGAGTACAACGACCAGGACGTTGACTCCCGCGACGTCACGCTCGACGACTTCGGCCGCGAGAACGAGGGCATCTTCTAAGACAGCCCCACCACAGCGATTAGCGCGCCCACCCCAGCGGTGGGCGCGCTCCCTTTTGCGTGTCGCCCACAAAAGAAAGCTCCCGCCCTCCCCCGACTGTTCGGGGATGGGCGGGAGCTTCGTCGTTAAGCGAAAGTGCTTTACGCAGCCTTCGGAGCGTTGACGTCCTCCGGCAGAGCGTTCTTCGCAACCTCGCACAGAGCGGAGAAGGCAGCGAAGTCGCTGACAGCCAGCTCGGCCAGGATCTTGCGGTCGACCTCGACCTCGGCCAGTTTCAGGCCGTGGATGAGGCGGTTGTAGGTGATGTCGTTCATGCGGGCAGCGGCGTTGATGCGCTGGATCCACAGCTTGCGGAACTCACCCTTGCGCTTGCGGCGGTCGCGGTACGCGTAGGTCTGGGAGTGCAGCCACTGCTCCTTCGCCTTGCGGTACAGGCGGGAGCGCTGGCCGCGGTAGCCCTTCGCGGACTTGAGGATTGCGCGGCGCTTCTTCTTAGCATTGACTGAACGCTTCACACGTGCCATGAGTCAAACTTCCTTTTCTTTTCTCGTATCGGTTGATTGATCGGGCAGTGCTTAGGACATGCCGAGGAGGCGCTTTGCGCGCTTGACGTCTGCCTTCGCAACGTCGGTGGAGCCGGACAGCTTGCGGCGGCGCTTCGACGAGAGCTTCTCGTTCAGGTGGCGCTTACCAGCCTGCTCGCGGCGCAGCTTGCCCTTGCCGTTGACCTTGATGCGCTTTGCGGTGCCCTTGTGGGTCTTCTGCTTCATGGTGAAAGCCCTTCAGAGTGTCGATTGTTGGAACTACTTTTTGCCCTTGCGAGCCGGTCCGAAGACCATCGTCATGTTTCGGCCGTCCTGCTTCGGACGGGACTCGACAACGCCGAGCTCCCCGATGTCGTCAGCGAGACGCTCCAGCAGGCGGTACCCCAGCTCGGGGCGGGCCTGCTCGCGGCCGCGGAACATGATGGTGACCTTGACCTTGTTGCCCTTCTCCAGGAAGCGCTCAACATTGCCCTTCTTGGTCTGGTAGTCGTGCTCATCAATCTTGGGGCGGAACTTCTGTTCCTTGACCACGGTCTGCTGCTGGTTCTTGCGGGCCTCGCGGGCCTTCTGATCCTGCTCGTACTTGAACTTGCCGTAGTCCATGATCTTGGCCACGGGCGGCTTGGCCTTCGGGGCTACCTCAACCAGGTCGAGGTCCGCCTCGTACGCCAGCTTGCGGGCGTCGTCCGTGCGGACGATGCCCACCTGCTCGCCGGACGGGCCGACGAGGCGAACTTCAGGGACGCGGATTCGTTCATTGATCCGAGCTTCAGCGCTGATGAGAACTCCTAGAGACGTAAAGAAACAATGCGTGCCGCACTTGAACCGCAATCGGACTCATCCCACGCGAAAAACCCGCTCACCCTGATGGGTGGCGGGAGTTCGTCCATGGCACGCCAAGACACACCTATGTCTTGCGCACCGTTTGACCCGTATCCAACTCACTTTGGTGAGCGGCTTGGGGTGGGATTCACTCCTCTTGCGGCCCCCACACCCGCATAACACGGGCGCGCTGGGCGGTGTAGGCAGCAATATACATGCTCATGCCTGCACAAACCAAATCGGCGCGCCGTGGGCGTCGCTAGGCCTTCGCCAGGATGTCCTGCAGGAACTGTCCGGTGAAGGAACCGGGCACCTTTGCGACGTCCTCCGGCGTGCCCTGCGCGACCACCGTGCCGCCGCCGGAGCCGCCCTCGGGCCCCATGTCCACGATCCAGTCCGCGGACTTGATCACGTCGAGGTTGTGCTCGATGACCAGCACGGTATTGCCTTTCTCCACTAGGCCGTTGAGCACCAGCATGAGCTTGCGGATGTCCTCGAAGTGCAGTCCGGTCGTCGGCTCGTCCAGGATGTAGATCGTGCGGCCGTTGGAGCGTTTCTGCAGCTCCGCCGCGAGTTTGACGCGCTGCGCCTCGCCGCCGGACAGCGTGGTCGCGCTCTGTCCGAGGCGGACGTAGCCCAGGCCCACGTCCACAAGCGTCTGAAGGTAGCGGTGGATGGAGGTGATCGGCTCGAAGAACTCGGCGGCCTCGGAGATGGGCATCTCCAGCACCTCGGCGATGTTCTTGCCCTTGTAGCGCACCTCGAGCGTCTCGCGGTTGTAGCGCGCGCCCTCGCACACCTCACAGGGCACGTACACGTCGGGCAGGAAGTTCATCTCGATCTTGATGGTGCCGTCGCCGTGGCAGGCCTCGCAGCGCCCGCCCTTGACGTTGAAGGAGAAGCGGCCGGCCTTGTAGCCGCGCACCTTCGCCTCCTGGGTCTCGGCGAACAGGTTGCGGATCTTGTCGAACACGCCGGTGTAGGTCGCCGGGTTGGAGCGCGGTGTGCGCCCGATCGGGCTCTGGTCCACCTGCACGAGCTTGTCCAGGTGCTCGAGCCCCTCGACCTTCTTCACCCGGCCGGGCACCTGGCGCGCGCCGTTGAGCTGGTTCTGCAGCGTCTTGGCCAGAATCTGGTTCACCAGCGTGGACTTGCCGGAGCCGGACACGCCGGTCACGGCCACCAGCACGCCGAGCGGGATGTTTACGCTGACGTTGTCCAGGTTGTTCTCGCGCGCGCCCATGACCTTCAGTTGCCGTTGCTTATCGACGTCCCTCCGGTGCTCCGGCACCTCGATCACCTTGCGGCCAGCCAGGTAGTCGCCCGTGATCGAGTCTTTGGCCTTGAGGATGCCCTCCGGCTTGCCCTGGTAGACCACTTCCCCGCCGTATTCGCCGGCGCGCGGGCCGATGTCGATGAGCCAGTCCGCCTCCCGGATGGTGTCCTCGTCGTGCTCCACCACGACCAGGGTGTTGCCCAAATCGCGCAGCTTCTTCAGCGTGGTGATCAGGCGCTGGTTGTCGCGCTGGTGCAGGCCGATGGACGGCTCGTCCAGAACGTAGAGCACACCGGCCAGGCCGGAGCCGATCTGGGTGGCCAGGCGGATGCGCTGCGCCTCGCCGCCGGACAGGGTGCCGGCGGAGCGGGCCAGGGTGAGGTAGTTCAGCCCCACGTCCAACAGGAAGTGCAGGCGCGCCTGGATCTCGCGCAGCACCGCGCCCGCGATCATTTCCTCGCGGTAGCCCAGCACCAGGTTGTCCAGGTACTCGGAGGCTTCCTCGATGGACAGCTGTGTCAGGCCCGCGATGGACTGCTCGCCGTGCGTGGTCGACGCCAGGCGCACAGCCAGGATCTCCGGCTTCAGGCGCGCACCGTCACACGTCGGGCACGGCACCTCGCGGGTGTACGCGAGCAGGCGTTCCTTCTGCGTTTCGGACTCAGTCTGCTCCAGCTTGCGCTCCAGGTAGCCCACGATGCCCTCGTAGGCCGCCGTGTAGGAGCGCTGGCGCCCGTAGCGGTTCTTGTAGCGCACGTTGACCCTCGTGGACGAGCCGTGGATCAGGTGCTTTTGCTGCGTTTTGGTCAGCGAGCTCAGCGGCGCATTGGCGTCGAACTTCTCCTCTTTCGCCAGCGCCTCGATGAGTTTGGTGAAGTACTTCTTGTTCGGGCTGGAGTTCCACGGCTGGAACGCGTCCACCGCGGGTGCGTCCGGGTCCGGGATGACCAGGTCCACGTCGATCTCTTTGCGCACGCCCAGGCCGTCGCAGGCCGGGCAGGCGCCGAACGGCGAGTTGAAGGAGAACGCGCGCGGCTCGTATTCCTCCACGTTGAGCTTGTGGCCGTTGGGGCAGGCCATCTTCTCGGAGAAGATCTGCACGCGCTCCGGGTCGTCGGCGTCCAGCTCCACAAAGTCGAAGCCGACCAGGCCGTCCGCAAGCTTGAGCGCCGTCTCCACGGAATCCGTCAGGCGCTGCTTCTGGCTGGCCTTGACGGTGAGGCGGTCCACCACCACGTCGATGTTGTGCTTGATCTGCTTCTCCAGCTTCGGCGGGTCTGAGAGCTGGTAGGTCTCCCCGTCCACGTTCACGCGCGAATAGCCCTGCGACGACAGGTCGGCGAACAAGTCCTGGAACTCGCCTTTGCGCTTGCGCACAATCGGCGCGAGCACCTGGAACTTCGTGCGCTCCTCCAGCTCGAGCACGCGGTCTACGATCTGCTGCGGAGTCTGGCGCTCAATCACCGCGTCGCACACCGGGCAGTGCGGGGTGCCTGCGCGCGAGTACAACAAGCGCAGGTAGTCGTAGATCTCCGTGATAGTGCCCACGGTGGAGCGCGGGTTGCGGTTGGTGGACTTCTGGTCGATGGACACCGCCGGGCTCAACCCGTCGATGTAATCCACATCCGGCTTGTCCATCTGGCCCAAAAACATGCGGGCATACGAGGACAGCGATTCCACGTAGCGGCGCTGCCCTTCGGCGAAGATGGTGTCGAAGGCGAGCGAGGACTTGCCGGAGCCGGACAGGCCGGTAAACACCGCCATCTTGTCGCGGGGCAGCTCAATGTCCACGCCCTTGAGGTTGTGTTCGCGCGCGCCGCGCACTGTCAGCTTTTCGGCCACGTCACTCTCGCTTTCGTCGATTAGTACTCCCAAGACGCTACCAACGCGCGATTGCGGGGAAACATTCCTGAGTAGCCTTGGGTGCATGCTTACCCTTCGCCATATCTCTGTCTCCGACATGGACAACAACTGCTACCTCCTCTGCAGCGAGGGGCAGGGGTTGCTTATCGACGCAGCTTCGCACGCCCCCGAACTCCTGGCCATGGCCGACGACGCCGGCGTGAAGATCACCGCGGTGCTGACCACGCACCGGCACTACGACCACACCCGGGCGCTCAAGGAAGTGCTCGAAGCCACCGGCGCGAAGCACTACGCGCCGTTCTTGGACGCCCCGGCGATCCCTGCCCCGGCCGATGTGGAGCTCAACGACGGCGACACGATCGAGTTCGCCGGCCACACGCTCCCCGTGACCATCCTGCGCGGCCACACCCCGGGCGGCGCCTGCCTGACTGCGGAGATTGACGGCACGGTCAACCTGTTCGTCGGCGACTCGCTGTTTCCCGGCGGTTTGGGCAAAACCCAGTCCGAGGGAGACTTTGTCCGCCTCTTCAACGACGTGAAGGAGAAGGTCTTCGACGTCTACCCGGACGAGGCCGTCGTTTGGCCGGGCCACGGCAAACCCACCACGCTCGGCGAGGAGCGCCCGCACCTGGACGACTGGTGGGATCGTCGCTGGTAACCGAAAAACCCACCACCGCGGTGGCGCAAAATCGCTACACTCGGCGGGAGCACATTCAGCTACAAAAAAGTAAGGATTGGGTAAAAGTATGATCCGGAAAATCGCACGCCCGATGCTGGCTTCGGTCTACGTGATCGACGGTGTCGAGACCCTGCTGAACCCGGCTGGCCACAAGGACAGCGCGGACAGCGTGTTGAAGAAGCTGCGCGCCCTGACCCCGCGCGAGTACCGCGGCTTCCTGCCGAAGAGCCCGGAGACCGCCGCGCAGATCGTCGGCGCTACCAAGGCTGGCGCTGGCGCGTCCTTCGCCATCGGCAAGTTCCCGCGCCTGTCCGCCACCCTGCTGGCCGCCACCGCGCTGCCTACCGTTGTGGGCCGCCACGCGTTCTGGGAGGCAGAGGACGACGACGAGAAGGCACGCCGCCGCACCGGCGCCCTGACGGACCTCGGCCTGGCCGGCGGTGTCCTGCTGGCCACCGTGGACAACAACGGCAAGCCGGACCTGAAGTGGCGCGCGCAGCACGCTGCCCAGGCCGCGCAGAAGAACGTCAAGCAGGCGCTGCCGACCAAGTCGGAGACCGAGAAGGCTTGGGACAAGGCGTCCGACTGGTTCTCCGACGCGACCGACCAGGTCACCGATTACGTCGACGACAACAAGGGCGACTGGAAGAAGAAGGCCAACAAGGCCAGCGACGCTGCGAACGACTGGCTGGGCGACGCAAAGAAGCAGGCGTCCAGCTTCCTGTCCGACGCGGGCGACTGGCTGGACGACGCTGCGGACAAGGCCACCGACAAGGCCGAGGACGCATATGGCGACATCAAGCCGTCCAAGATCCAGCAGTTCAAGGCGAAGCGCAAGGTCAACAGCATCGTCGACGATCTGCAGGGCCAGCTGGACGACCTGCAGCCGTCCGCCCTGGACAAGTTCAAGGCGAAGCGCAAGGTCAACAAGGCCTCCGCAAAGGCTCAGGACAAGGCGCAGAACGCGGTCGACTCCCTGCAGGACGCGTGGGACAAGCTGGACGCTGACCCGAACTGGATCACCAAGCTCAAGTGGAAGCGCAAGGCCAAGAAGGCCGAGAAGAAGGCGCAGAAGCTGGTGAAGAAGGCGCAGAAGAAGTTCGCGTAACTACTCTGACTGCTTAGCGGCCCCGGGGCTGGGAATATTCCCTGCCCCGGGGCCGTTTGTTGTGGGGATGCAGGAAACAGAACAGACTTACGTGGATCAGCTCTTCGCGCACCTCGATAGCGAGGTGGCACGGGCGCAAGCACGCCTGGAAGAGGTGCAGCGCGACGTGGACCCGGACAATCCGGACTCGGATGCCCTAGTGCGCCGCGAAACGGAGTACCACGGGCTCAACGCGAAGCTGGACGCGCTCAACGTCGCGGAGACCGGCTTAGTCTTCGGCCGTATCGACGTCGCCGACGACGACCCGGAGAACCCGGTGCCGGGCCGGCCGGATCTGGAGCGGCGCTACATCGGCCGCATGGGCATCGACGACAGGCAGGACAACTACCGCACCCTCCTGCTGGACTGGCGCGCTCCCCTCGCCCGCCCGTTCTACCTCGCAACCACCGCCCACCCGGAGGGCGTGGAAACGCGCCGCAACATCCGCATGCGCGGCCGCACGGTCTCCGCCGTGGACGACGAGGTGCTTTCTGGCGACGCCGCGGAATCCTCCAACGCCGGCGTCGGATCCGAGGCGGCGCTGCGCCGCGCGATGAACGAGGCCCGCACCGGCCACATGCGCTCCATTGTGGAGACCATCCAGCGCGAGCAGGACGAGATCATCCGCGACGCCACCCGCGGCGTCATGGTCGTCCAGGGTGGCCCGGGCACCGGCAAGACGGCGGTGGCGCTGCACCGCATCGCGTACTTGCTCTACACCTGGCGTGAGCAGCTCACACGCACCGGTGTGCTGGTGGTCGGTCCGAACGCGACGTTCCTCGAATACATTTCACGCGTGCTGCCGGAGCTGGGTGAAACTGGCGTGGTGCTGTCTACCGCCGACCAGCTCGTGCCTGGTTTTACCCCCACAGGCCAAGACAGCGTCGCCGCGCGCGAGGTGAAGGGCTCGGAAGAGATGGTGACCATCCTCAAGCGCGCCGTGCAGTCCTACGAGACGCTGCCGGATGCGCCTGTGCGGCTCACCTTCGATTCGGTGCCGGTAGATGCCACCCCGCAGATGGTCAAGGCCGCGCGCACGAGGGCGCGTCGTTCACGCCGCCCGCATAACCAGGCGCGCGCCTACTTCGCGGAGCACTTGACGCAGCTGCTGGCGGAGGCGCTGGCGAAGCGCATCGGCGAGGACCCGCTCGGCGGGGCGAACCTGCTCTCGGACGCGGATGTGGACCAGCTTCACGACGACCTCGCGGACGACCCCCAGGTAGAGCAACTCATCGACGCGCACTTTCCGGAGCTCGACCCCGTGGAGGTGCTGGATGCGCTGCTGACCGACAAGGACGCAATCGCCGAGGTCGCCCACGACTACGACGACTACACCCGCGACGCCCTGTACCGCGCGCCCGGCTCCCCGTTCAGCCACGCGGACACCGCGCTTGTGGACGAGCTGGCCGTGCTCATCGGCACCGTCGACCCCGAGGAGCAGCGCCGGAAGGAAGAAGAGGAATGGCGCGAGCTCGTCGCAGAGGCGGAGGGCGCGCTCGACGTCCTGTCCTCGTCTGAATCCACGGACAACGACGACGACCAGTTCGAAGCCGAGATCCTCTCCGCAGCCGACGTCATCGACGCGGAGACGCTCGCGAGCCGCCAACGGGAGACGGACACCCGCTCCACCGCGCAGCGCGCACGCGCGGACCAGACGTGGGCGTACGGGCACGTCATCGTGGACGAGGCCCAGGAGCTGTCCCCAATGGAGTGGCGCATGATGTTCCGTCGCTGCCCGTCGCGGTGGATGACGCTGGTGGGCGACACTGCCCAGACGTCCTCCCCCGCCGGCGTCGACGACTGGACCAACGCGCTGGAGCCTTTTGTGGGCAACCGGTTCCGCCTGCACGAGCTGACGGTGAACTACCGCACGCCGAAGGAGATCGCGGATTATGCTGCCAAGATCTTGGCTGAGATCGACCCAGAGGCCACCGTCCCTGAGGCGATCCGCGAATCCGGCGTGCCGGTGCAGTTCGTGGAGGACTTTAGCCTCGTCGAGAAGCGCGACGGCTTAACCGCCGTTATTGACGCGGACAACGTCGGCGAGATGAAGGGCCTGGAGTTCGACAACGTCGTGGTGGTGGAGCCGAGCAAAATTAAAGAGGCCTCGCCACAGGGGTGGCAAGACCTCTACGTCGCCGTCACCCGCGCCACGCAGACGCTGACGGTGGTCGGCGAATAGTTCACAGCGTTAGTTCACGGTGTGAACGATCATGACATCGCAGTCGGACTGACGCGCAACGTCCGCCGGCACGGAGCCCAGCAGGCGGCCGGTCAGGGAGTTGATGCCGCGGTTGCCCACCACGAGCAGATCTGCCTTGTTGTCGTTGACGATGGCCATCAGCGCCTGCACCGGGGTGCCCGGGCGGGTCGCGGTCTGCACATCCGGCGCACCCGCGGCGCGAGCGTGGTCTGCCGCACCCTCGAGGTTCTCCAGCGCCTTCTGGTCGCCCAGAATGGTCACGGAATCCTGACGCAGCGTCTTCGCGGCCTCTTCCTCGTTCTCGTAGTACGCGGTACCGATGACGAGGGTGGAACCGAAGGCAGCTGCAATCTTCGCGGCGCGCTCAACGGCCAGCAGAGAGGACTTGGAACCGTCGGAGCCGACGACGATGGTCTTGTACGGGGTATCGGCCATGATGATCACCTTTCAAAGCGTTTGGGGCAGAGCCAGTCTACCCCCGGTTATTTTAGTCGTGTCCCTCTGCCCGGGTATCCACGAGCATGACGTCCACCGGGGCCTTCTTGGCCACGTTGCCGGGGATGTTGCCGAAGATGCGGCCGGCCATCGAGCGCATGCCCTTGTTGCCCACAACGAGCAGGTCAACGCCGTATTCGCCGACGGCCTCCACCAGCACGTTCGCGGGCTGGCCGCCCTTGGACACCAGGTTGACCTTGCCGGCCTGCTCCTCTTTGGCAATCTCGTCCGCCTTGCGCAGAATCTCGCGCGCGTTGGTGGCGGTGACGATGTCCACGCGGGACAGCTCCGCGTTGGTGGAGTTCAGCATCGAGCCGGACGCGGTGTAGTGGGCGCAGATGATGGTCAGCTCGGCACCGTAGACGCGGGCGAGGCTGGCTGCGGCACGCACTGCGACCATGGAGGTGGCGGAGCCGTCGGTACCGACGGCGATCGACTTGTAGGTGTGCAAAGCAGGTTCCTTTCGCTAATTGCCTGTGTCTTTAATACCACGCAGCTCCCGCTTGAGATCTGCAATCTCGTCTCTGAGTCTGCCGGCGAGCTCAAACTTCAGTTCCCCGGCGGCGTCGCGCATTTGGACCGTCAGGTCGTCGATAAGCTTTTGCACCTCGTCCGAGGCCATGGTGGACACATCCGGGCGCTCGGCGACGGCCGCATCGGAGCTCAAGCTTGCCGACGCATCCGCGTCCGCGTTCTCATACACCTGGTCCAGAATGTCCGCGATCGCCTTGCGCAGCGGCTGCGGGTCGATGCCGTGCTCTTCGTTGTAGGCGATCTGCTTCTCGCGTCGGCGCTCCGTCTCGTCGATGGCCTCCTGCATGGACTCGGTGACCTGGTCGGCGTACATGATCACCTCGCCGGAGACGTTTCGTGCGGCACGGCCGATGGTCTGGATGAGGGATTTGGTCGAGCGCAAGAAGCCCTCCTTGTCCGCGTCCAGGATGGCGACGAGGGAGACCTCGGGAAGGTCCAGGCCCTCGCGCAGCAGGTTGATGCCCACGAGCACGTCGTACTCGCCGAGTCGCAGCTGGCGCAGCAGTTCCACGCGCTGCAGGGTGTCGATGTCCGAGTGCAGGTAGCGCACCTTGATGCCGTTATCCAGCAGGTAGTCCGTGAGGTCCTCGGCCATGCGCTTGGTCAGGGTTGTCACAAGGACGCGCTCGTCCTTGGCGGTGCGGGTGCGGATTTCGTCGATCAGGTCGTCGATCTGGCCCTTGGTGGGCTTGACGGTGACCTTCGGGTCCACCAGACCGGTCGGGCGGATCACCTGCTCCACAAACTCGCCCTGGGCGGCCTCGAGCTCGTAGTCGCCGGGGGTGGCGGACATGTAGACGGTCTGGCCCACGCGGGCCTCGAACTCGTCGAAGGTCAGCGGTCGGTTGTCCACCGCGGACGGCAGGCGGAAGCCGAACTCCACCAGGTTGCGCTTGCGCGACATGTCGCCCTCGAACATGCCGCCGATCTGGGGCACGGTGACGTGGGACTCGTCGATGATGGTGAGGAAGTCCTCCGGGAAGTAGTCGATCAGCGTCGCCGGCGCAGACCCCGCCGGGCGGCCGTCCATGTGACGCGAGTAGTTCTCGATGCCGGAGCAGAACCCGACCTGCTGGATCATCTCCAGGTCGTACTCGGTGCGCATGCGCAGACGCTGCGCCTCGAGCAGCTTGCCCTTGTTCTCCAGCTCCTCGAGCCTGTCCGCAAGCTCCTCCTTGATCGCCTCGATGGCCTTTTCCATGCGCTCGTCCGTGGCCACGTAGTGGGTGGCCGGGAAGATGCGCACCTCGTCTTCCTGACTGATCACGTCGCCGGTGAGCGGGTGGATGTAGTACAACGAGTCCACCTCGTCGCCGAAGAACTCCACGCGCACGGCCACCTCTTCGTAGGCCGGGATGATGTCCACGGTGTCGCCCTTGACGCGGAAGGTGCCGCGCTTGAAGTCGATGTCGTTGCGCTCGTACTGCACGTCCACCAAAAGGCGCAGGAAACGGTCGCGCTCCACTTCCTCGCCCACGCGCAGCACAATCGATCGGTCCAGGTAGGACTGCGGGGTGCCCAAGCCGTAGATGCAGGACACCGAAGACACCACGACCACGTCGCGGCGGCTCAAAAGCGCGGAGGTGGCGGAGTGGCGGAGGCGCTCCACGTCGTCGTTGATGGACGAGTCCTTCTCAATGTAGGTGTCGGTCTGCGCGATGTAGGCCTCCGGTTGGTAGTAGTCGTAGTACGACACGAAGTACTCCACCGCGTTGTTGGGCAGCAGCTGGCGCAGCTCGTTGGCCAGCTGCGCTGCCAGCGTCTTGTTCGGCGCCATCACCAGCGTGGGGCGCTGCTGCTTTTCAATCAGCCACGCGGCGGTGGCGGACTTGCCGGTACCGGTGGCACCCATGAGCACGACGTCGCGCTCGCCTCGGTTCAAACGCTCGTCCAGCTGCGCAATCGCCGTGGGCTGGTCGCCGGAGGGTTCGAACTCGGAGACGACCTCGAAGGGTTTCTCGCGTCGCTCAATCTCCCCCACTGGGCGAAATTCAGACTGCGCGAGGACGGGATGTTCAGCAGCAAAAGCCATAGTGGCCAGTGTATCGCCAAGAGCGTCGGCGAGGCATTGCTCGTCGATAAGCAAAGTCGCGAACGTTAAGCGGCGTACTTGCGGGAGGTTTCCAGCCACTCCTGCAGCTCGCCGGCTTCCTCCCACATGGAATACAGCGCGGAACCGCCCGGGCGCATCACCGCCTGAGCGCGGCGGCGGATCCACTGCCTGTCGTCCATGGTGAACGGGTAGTCGATCCTGCCCTCGAGCCCCTCTGGCAGATGGCCGTTGATCACTGCGGCGAGCGCGATCACGGATTCCGCTTCCCCCGTTCCCAGTGAGCCCAAACCGCATTCGAAGCGGAACTGGTCCATGCGGAACGTGCCGTTGACCAGCGCTGTCACGGCATCATTTGCGGAGTCGTTGTCGAACGGCCCCGTGTTCCACGTTCCCATGCACCGAAAGTTAAGGCAGCAAGGTAAATGAAACGTGTCACACCGGTAAATTTCGCCAGTACAGTTCACTAACCTTTGATTCTCTCGGCAAGCGCCGCCACCTGCGGTTCCAGCGCCTCGAGGGGACCGTTGTTGTCGATCACGACGTCTGCCGCCGAAAGCCGCGCGGCGTCGTCGATCTGTTGCGCCATGCGCGCCCTCGCATCGGCCTCATCGAGCCCTCGCTTTGCGACGAGCCTCCGGATCCTCTCCTCCTTGTCCACATCCACGACAACGGTGAGGTCCATGTCCTTGTGCAGCCCGAGGTCCACGAGCAACGGCATGTCGTAGATGACGGCCTGCTCCCCCGCCTCTTCCGCGGCGGCGAAGCGGCGTTCGGACTCGGCCTGGATGGCGGGGTGCGTGATGGCGTTGAGGCGCTGCGTGTCTTCCGTCGTGGCGAACGCGCGGCGCGCAAGCTCCCCGCGGTTGAGCGCCCCGTCGTCGCCGATGAGGTCCGCGCCGAACTCCCGCGCTACCTCGTTCAGCACCGGCGAGCCGGGTTCCATGATCTCGCGTGCGATTTGGTCGGCGTCGACCACGGCGAAGCCAGCGCTGCCAAGCATCCGCGCCACCGTGGATTTTCCGCTGCCGATGCCGCCTGTCAGGCCCACTTTCTTCATGGGGCCGAAGATAGCAAAACGCCCCGCCCTCGACAGATTGGTCGGGGACGGGGCGCCGTCGCTAAGCAGCGTGCTTACGAGTTTTTCCTAAGCACGAGCTTGCGAGTGCTTAGTTGCCAGCGAGCTTGTCGCGCAGAGCCGCGAGCTGCTCGTCGGAAGCCAGGGAGCCGATGTTCTCCTCAGCCTGGTCAGCTGCCGGAGCTGCAGCTGCAGACTCGGAGGAGTAGTTGGCCTGATCGCCCTCCTGCTCCGCGGCCTCGGCGGCAGCGGCGCGGTGACGCTCGATCTGAGCGGTGTGGGCCTGGTGGCGACGCTCTGCCTCGGCGTAGCGTGCCTCCCATGCCTGACGAGCCTCGTCGTAGCCTTCCATCCACTCGTTGGTCTCCGGGTCGAAGCCCTCCGGGAAGATGTAGTTGCCCTGCTCGTCGTAGGAGTCGGCCATGCCGTAGCGGGACGGATCGAACTCCTCGACGTAGTCCTCGTCAGCCTGCTTGAGGGACAGGGAGATGCGGCGACGGTCCAGGTCGATGTCGATGACCTTGACCATGACCTCTTCGCCGACGTTGACAACCTGGTCCGGGACCTCCACGTGGCGCTGAGCCAGCTCGGAGATGTGGACGAGGCCCTCGATGCCCTCCTCGACGCGGACGAACGCGCCGAACGGGACGAGCTTGGTGACCTTGCCCGGGACGATCTGGCCCACAGCGTGGGTGCGGGCGAAGACGCGCCACGGATCCTCCTGGGTCGCCTTCAGCGACAGGGAGACACGCTCGCGGTCGAGATCGACGTCGAGCACCTCGACGGTGACCTCGTCGCCCACTGCGACAACCTCGGACGGGTGGTCGATGTGCTTCCAGGACAGCTCAGAGACGTGCACCAGGCCGTCGACGCCGCCGAGATCGACGAACGCACCGAAGTTGACGATGGAGGACACGACGCCCTTGCGGACCTGGCCCTTCTGCAGCTGGTGCAGGAAGTCGGAGCGGACCGCGGACTGGGTCTCCTCCAGGTAAGCGCGGCGGGACAGGACCACGTTGTTGCGGTGCTTGTCCAGCTCGATGATCTTCGCCTCGAGCTCCTGGCCGATGTACGGATCCAGGTCGCGGACGCGGCGCATCTCGACCAGCGATGCCGGCAGGAAGCCGCGCAGGCCGATGTCGAGGATGAGGCCGCCCTTGACGACCTCGATGACGGTGCCGGTAACCGGCTGGTCGTTGGCCTGCAGCTCCTCGATGGTGCCCCAAGCGCGCTCGTACTGAGCACGCTTCTTGGACAGCATCAGGCGGCCTTCCTTGTCCTCCTTGGTCAGGACAAGTGCGTCGATCTCATCGCCGACCTCGACCACGTCTTCCGGGTCGACGTCGTGCTTGATGGACAGCTCGCGGGTGAGGATGATGCCCTCGGTCTTGTAGCCGATGTCGAGCAGGACCTCGTCGTGGTCGACCTTGACCACGGTGCCGGTGACGATGTCGCCATCGTTGAAGTACTTGATGGTCGCGTCGACTGCGGCGAGGAATTCCTCAGGGCCACCGATGTCGTTGATGGCTACCTGGGGTGCGTTGGAAGTGCGCATAAGTTCTATGTGCTCCGAAAAAATAGGAGATCGTGTTTGGACAGAAGCGTCTCTCTCGGCCACGTAAACCTGCAGCTTGGGTGCTATAGGCTCGCGTGCGCCGATCTCACGCTGCGACGGCCACCTCACCCTCCTATTACGGTGGGTGCCATCGCCCGCGCGTAGACACGCCCGCACGAGTGTAGACACTTTGCCCAGCTAGAGCAAATGATTCGCAGGTGCTTTCCGACGTCCCTCCGGTTTGCCCCGACCGCTAGCATAAGCGGAGTCTGATAGATACCAACGGTTTTGGGAGCAATCGTTTATGTGGAAACGCAGCCTCGCAGTCGCTGCATCATTTGTCGGCATTGTCGTCGGTGCCGGCTTCGCCTCCGGCATGGAGGCGCTGCAGTACTTTGTCGCCTACGGCACCAACGGGTTCTTCGGGGTGATACTGGCCAGTGTGACCATGCTGTTCGCCGCGACGGCGTTCATGACCTTCGGCTCGTACTTTTTGGCGCGCGAGCACAACGAGGTCTTCTACAACGTCACATCCAAGCCCGCGGCGTTCATCATGGATTGGTCCGCGGTGGCGTGCATGTTCTCCGTCGGGTTCGTCATGTTTGCCGGCGCTGGGTCCAATCTGCAGCAGTCGTTCGGGTGGCCCATCTGGATCGGGGCCGTGGCCATGCTCGCACTCATGCTCATTGTCGGCCGGTTCGACGTAGACAAGGTGTCTTCGGTGATCGGCTGGGCCACCCCGCTGCTGGTGGTGTTCGTGCTGATTGGCAGCATCTACTCGTTCACGCAGGTGGACGTGAATTGGAGCGAGGTGGGCAACTACGCCCAGCAGGAGGTTGCCCGCGCAGACGGCACCCCGTACTGGTGGCTGGGAGCACTCAACCACACCGGTCTGAACGCGCTGTGCGGTGTGTCGATGGCGTTGGTCATGGCCGGCGACGAGTTCGACACAAAAAGCAGCCGCCTCGGCGGCATCCTCGGTGGCGTGATCTACGCGGTCATGCTGGCCCTGCTCGTGGCGTCGCTGCTCATCCAGGTGGAGTCCGTCAACGGCGCGGACATGCCGCTGCTCGCCGTGATCGACAACGTCAACCCGGTGCTCGGCTTCATCATGACCTGGGTCATCTTCCTCATGGTCTTCAACACCTGCCTAGGCATGTTCTACGCGTTGGCGAAGCGCCTGACCAGCAAACACCCGGAGCGCTTCTACCCCACCTACGCCATCGCCTGCGTTGTCGGTTTCGGGCTCTCCTTCGCCGGTTTCCAGCCGTTGGTGAACAGCCTGTACCCGATTCTGGGCTACCTCGGCCTGTTCGTCATGGCGGTGATGACGGTGACCTACCTGCGCCACCGCGACGAGCTGAAAGACGAGGGCGAGCGCCGCGCGGACGCAGTTGAGGCCGGAGACGGCCAGGAAGTCGAGGATCTCGCCGCCGAATCGAACCTGGAGGAGGACGAGTTCAAGGACGCGGTCCAAGAAGAAGTTGAGTCGTCCGAGGACGACAACAAGCGCCGGTCCCTCAACGACCTGCTCTAGCACACCGGGGGTACAAATCGGGGGCGAAACACTCCGTTACGCGCAAGTGAACTGCGCGTAACCCACCACCTTTAATTGCTGGCCAGCCGTCCAACTATCCATGTGATCCAGTTAACGCAGTGTTCGATCCTGAAGTTCTCCTGTGGGACCGTTGAGTGTTTCCTTACCCGTCGGTAAGGTCGCACTTGGCTTTCGGGGGACGACCTGGCCAGGGGTGAAATCTAAGCCCCAGCCCGGTCAAGGCCATCCCCGGCGGCCCCTTCCCCCAAGGGGAGGTCCACAACTGAATACGCACTCGGAGCTGCTGGGGGAGGCTCCACGGGGGATCACGGCCGTGGGCGGGGTGCCGTGCGCGAGGCGGGTAGGAATCGATATCGTTCCTACCCGCCTCAGCGTTGCTCCAGCCAGATTCCTAGTGCGCGGCGGCGTCCCAGTTGGCGCCGGTGCCGGCGGAGACCTCCAGCGGGACAAGCAGCTCGATGGCACCGTCCATTTCCCGCTCCACGATTTCGCGCACCTCGTCCAACTCGCCCGGGGCTATCTCTACAACGAGCTCGTCGTGGACTTGGAGCAGCACGCGGGACTTTTTGCCTTCCAGCGCGGCGTCCACACGCAGCATGGCCACCTTGATGATGTCCGCGGCCGTGCCCTGGATCGGCGCGTTCAACGCGGCGCGCTCCGCGTTCTCGCGCGCCACGCGGTTGTCGCTGTTGAGCTCCGGCAGGTAGCGGCGGCGGCCGAAAACGGTGGACGTGTAGCCATCGCGACGCGCCTGCTCCACCACCTCATCCAGGTAGCGCTTCACGCCGCCGAAGCGCTCGAAGTAGCTGGCCATGATGTCCTTCGCCTCGCCGGCGGAGATGGACAGCTGGTTGGACAACCCGTACGCAGAGAGCCCGTAGACCAGGCCGTAAGACATGGCCTTGACGCGGCGCCGCAGCTCCGGGGTGACCTGGTCGATGGGCACGTCGAACACGCGCGAGCCGACAAAGTTGTGCAGGTCCTCCCCCGCCCTGTACGCCTCGATCAGGCCCTCGTCCTGGCTCAGGTGAGCCATCACGCGCATCTCAATCTGCGAGTAGTCGGCCGTAAGCAGGCACTCGTAACCCTCGCCCACCACGAACGCGGAACGGATGGCGCGGCCGGCTTCGGTGCGCACAGGGATGTTCTGCAGGTTCGGCTCCGCGGAGCTTAAGCGGCCTGTCGACGCCACGGTCTGGTTGAACGTGGTGTGGATGCGACCGTCCGGCTGCACCGTCTTAATCAGCCCCTCGATGGTGGACTTGAGCTTCTGGTGCTCGCGGTGCGCCAACAGGTGGTCCAAAAACGGATGCGGGTTCTTCTCCGCCAGCGCTTCGATCTCGCCCGCGGCCGTGGAGTACCCGGTCTTGGTCTTCTTCGTCTTCGGCAGCTCGAGTTTGTCGAAGAGCACTGCGGACAGCTGCTTGGGGGAAGACAGGTTCAGCGAAGGCTCGTCCACAAGCGCACGCGCCTCCTCCTCAACCTGCTCCACTTTGAGCGTGAGCTCCTTGCGCTGGTTTTCCAGCACGTCCAGGTCCACCGCGATGCCGGTGTGCTCCATCTCGGCAAGCACGGTGACCAGCGGCAACTCCAGGTCCGCGTAGAGCTCATAGGAGTCGATCTCACGCAGCTCCTTGGTCAGCTCCGCGGACAGTTCCAGGATCGCCGCGGCGGCGTCGACGTCCGCAGTGTCGCCGAGCAGGCTCATCTGGTCGGAGCCGACGTTGAGCTGGCGCTGCAGGTGGCGCTGGTAGATGTCCTCCAGCGCGTAGGTGCGCTGGCCCGGCCGCAGCAGGTAGGCGGCAATCGCGGTGTCGTGCGCGATGCCGTCAAGCTCGATGCCCCGGCCGCGCAGCATGTGGTACGCAGCCTTCGCCTCGTGCATGTACTTCGGCGCGTCCGACTCCAACCACTGCTTGAGCGCGGCGTCCTCCTCGGCGCTCAAGTCAGCAGCGAGCTTGGATACGCCATGCCTTTGCTTATCGACGATCGCCAGCGCCACCACATCCCCCTGCCCGGGAGTAGCGTTACCCGAAACGTAGACGGCAAGGCCGTCGCCTTGACGGGGCTTGAGCCAGGTGTCCAGCGGCTCGTCGTCGATGATGATGTCTTCGAGTTCGACGGTTTCCGGCTCAGGGGCGGTGCCGTCGGTAGGCACGGCGGCGAGGACGCGCTCGCGCAGGTTCACGCCGAACTCCAGGTCGTCGAAGCGCGCCGCAACCTGGGTGACGTCCGCCGGTTTGAGCTCCAGGTCGTTCGGCGCGACCGGCAGCTCGACGTCCGTGACCATCTGGGTCAGCTCGCGGTTCAGCCGGACCTGGTCGATGCGCTCGCGGAAGTTGTTCGCAGCCACGCCCTTGAGCTCGTCGGCGCCTTCGATGAGCCCTTCGAGGCTGCCGTACTGCGAGATCCACTTCGTGGCGGTCTTCTCCCCCACCTTGGGCACGCTGGGCAAGTTGTCCGACGGGTCGCCGCGCAGCGCCGCGAAGTCCGGGTACTGCGCAGGAGTCAGCCCGTACTTGTTCTCCACTTCCTCGGGCGTGAAACGGGTCATGGTGGATACGCCACGGGTGGGGTACATCAGCGTGGTGGTGCCGTCCACAAGCTGGATGTAGTCGCGGTCGCCACTGACCAGCACGATCTCGAAGTCCCCCTCAGCGCGGGCCTGGGTGACGAGCGTGGCGACGATGTCGTCCGCCTCGAAGTTCTCCTTGCTCAAGGTGGTGATGCCGAGATCGCCCAGCACGTCCTCGATGATCGGCACCTGGCCCTTGAATTCCGGCGGTGCCGCCTCGCGCTGCGCCTTGTACTCCGGGAAACGCTCCGTGCGGAACGTCTTGCGGCCCACATCGAAGGCGACCGCGGCGTGCGTCGGCTTCTCGTCCGCCAGGATGTTGGCGAACATGGATAAAAACCCGTAGACCGCATTCGTGTGCTGGCCGCCTGAGGTGGAGAAGTTCTCCGCAGGCAGCGCGTAGAAGGCGCGGAAGGCCATCGAGTGGCCGTCGATAAGCAACAGTCGCTTCGTGTTCTCGGGTGTATCGTTCACGGTTGGCCAGTCTAGCGGGCAGCCCGACATGGCCCGGCTCGCCCATTAGCGAGGTGATTTCGTGGCGGAGGCTGCGCTGGGATAAACTTTCGCCCGACGCCCCAGTAGCCCAATTGGCAGAGGCAACGGATTCAAAACCCGTCCAGTGTGAGTTCGAGTCTCACCTGGGGCACGCTGTGTTGTTTGTTGTCTCGAGACATCGTTTCTACGGTGTCTCGAGATTTTTCTTTTTCGTGTGCCCCGAGATGGGGTGACTCGTAGGGTTCTGAGAGTTTTTCAGCGCTACATCCCGGTCGGTTTCAGCGGGCAGCAAATTGCCCCGGACGCTTCGGGGTTGCTTCAGGGGTGGGTTGACGCGGTATGGGCCAGTTTGGGACCCGCGTTGCGGCCCCAGGAAAGCGCAGGCAGAAGCCTTTGCTTATCGACGAGCGCTCCGTTGCCGCTCGAGGCCGTTGCGGGCGAGGAGCGGAACGATGTCACCGAACCAGACATCACCTGGGGCACACTTTTTCTCGAAGCACCGTCGGGCGCGGTGCCTTTTTCTTATCCCTACATTACCCCAGCCCCGTGACACAAATGTAAAGCACTCTTGACAGTGAGGGTCGTTCCTTTTACATTTTGTAAATGGAAGGAGGCTACATGGGCGACCACATGAACACAGTTCGCAAATGGCGGCGCTGGTACGAGTTGTCGCAGCAGGAGCTCGCTGATCGCGTCGGCGTTTCCCGGCAGACCATCGCCAACATCGAGCGGGGCAACTACTCGCCTTCCGTCTACTTAGCTCTCGACATTTGCCGGCAGTTTGAAAAGTCAGTTGAAGAAATCTTTGGCCAAACCAAGGAGGAATGATGTTCAAGAACTTCGGAGACTCCATCGTCAATTACGTCGACGGCACCGCCACCGACGAGTTCGAGGCCGCGACGTACCACAAGGCCAGCTCGGTGGGCTTTTACACCTCGCTGATCGGCATGGCGCTCGTCGGCGCGATCCTCGCGTGGGTACTTCCAGGACAGCAGTCTCTGTGGACCGTCGTCGTGCTGCTCATCCCCATCATCAGCAGCGCGGCAAGCTCGCAGTGGATGCGTAACTACGTTGCCTCACCAGTCATCCGCCTGCGTGATACTCCCCGTGGCGTGCTCATCACCTACTTCGCATTGTGCGCGGTCTGGTTAGCAGGCCTCATCGTCACTGGCGGCTTCGACCCCTCGGGCAGCTTTGACAGCGCAGGCGCTACCGGTGCAATCGTCGGTGCCGTCGTGGGCGCTGTAGTGGCCGGAGTGACCAGCCACCAGATCAGCAAGAAGCGCCGCCGGCGCGACCAGGCCCGCCTCGACGCAGAGGCAGAGGACTAGCCCCTCTCCCCGCCACGAGCACACCCCGCACGCCCCCGGCCTGCGGGGTTTTGTTATACATAGGCAACCTATATAGTCCTCCTATGCACTCCAACGAGGACCTCGCCGCACTCGCTGTTGAGCTCATCGCGGCCGGAAGCCATTTCACACGCGCCGCGTACCAGGCGTCGGGCATGGAGCTTTCAAACGTGTCCATGCGCGCGCTTGCGGCCCTCGAGCGCGAGCCGGGGCTCCGGATTGGAGAGCTTGCAGCACGGGAAGGCATCCGCCAGCCCTCCATGAGCCAGGCCATGAAGCGGCTTGTGAACGACGGTTACGCCGCCAGACACACCGCCGACGACGATGCCCGCGCAACAGCGCTGACCATCACCGATGCCGGCCGCGAGGTGCTACGCAGCTACAGGGCAGCAGCAGCCGAGGCGCTTGCCCCTGTGTTCGAGCCGTTGAAGCCGGAGGACGTCGCGACGCTCAAGCGCGCGGCGGAGCTTCTGCCGGAGCTGACCGCAGAGTTGAAACAACGTAAAGGAGGTCGCGAGTGACAGACTCGCCGCACACACCGGAAAACAATTCAATCCTTAAACAGCCCGTCGCTGTGTGGGCGCTCGCCTTCGCCTGCGCGGTGTCATTCATGGGCATCGGGCTGGTGGACCCGATCCTGCCAGCGATCAGCCGGGAGCTTAACGCCTCCCCGACGCAAACAATGCTCCTGTTTACCAGCTACCTGCTTATTACCGCGCTGGCGATGTTCTTCAGCGCGTTCATCTCTTCGCGCATCGGTGTCAAGACCACACTCCTGATTGGCCTAGCGCTGATCGTCGCCTTCTCTGCCCTGTCTGGTGCTGCGGGTTCGGTCGACGCAATCATCGGGTTCCGCGCTGGATGGGGTCTGGGCAACGCGTTGTTTATTTCTACGGCGCTGGCGGCCATCGTCGGCGCGGCGGCCGGGCACGCGGGCCAGGCAGTGATCCTGTACGAGGCCGCGATCGGCGTCGGTATGGCCATCGGCCCCCTCGTCGGCGGCGTGCTCGGCGAGATCAGCTGGCGCGCGCCCTTCTACGGCACGGCAGTGCTCATGGCGGCCGGCTTTATCGCGATTGCCACGCTGCTGGCCAAAGCGGAGCGCAAACCGGAGCCCGTCGCGCTGACGGCGGGGCTCGCAGCAGCCAAGGACCCAGCCCTGCTCACGCTCGGCTTTGTGGCGTTTTTCTACAACTTCGGGTTTTTCACCCTGCTCGCCTACTCGCCCTACCCCATCGAGGAAGCTGCCGCGCTGAGCGGGCGCAACTTCGGCGCGACTGAGCTGGGCTACGTCTTCTTCGGTTGGGGCCTTGCACTGGCCGTCTCTTCGGTGTTCATCGCGCCTCGCCTGACCCGCGCCTTCGGCCTGATTCCGGTGGTGGTGACCGTGCTCCTCGGTTTCAGTGCTGTTCTGGCTGGCCTCGGCTTCGGCGCTCACCGGCTGGGCGTTGTAGTGGTCCTGGTCATTCTCGCGGGTTTCTTCAGTGGCGTTTTCAACACCGTGCTCACTGAAGCCGTCATGGAGGCGACGGAGATGCCGCGCAACGTGGCGTCGTCGAGCTATTCGGGGATGCGCTTCCTCGGCGGCGCTGTGGCGCCGGCTGTATCCGGCCCGCTGGCCGCGTCGCTGGGCGCTGGCGTGCCGTACTGGTTCGGCGCAGGCTCGCTCATCATTTCGCTGTTGATCCTCTTCGCAGGTCGAAAGACTCTGCATCGCATTCTCTAACGGATTGGTTAAGATACGCCCCATGCGCAAGTCTCTCATCGCCGGCGTGACCGCCGGAGCACTCGTCCTTGCAGGCCTGAACGCGCCGTCCGCCACCTCGCAGACCAAGCCGGAAGGCACCGGCATCACCGCAGAAGATGTCGAGGTTTTCCGCAACACCGCGGACGCGTTTGAAAAACTTTCGGCTGAGGGCACCTCATCCAGCAGCGAGGAAGGTTCCTCGAGCAAGACCGACAGTAAGAAGAAGGGCCCGCGGAAGCCGGGCGATCCGTCACCTGGGCTCGAGGGGCTGAATCCCGATCCGGCAAACGATCCGCTCTACATCGACCCGGAGAAGAACCCGCTCAAAGAGGTCTCCTCTTCCGACATGTTCTTGGAGTGGACCGACGGCATGGAAGAAGGCGAAGGCAAAGAATTCGTCCAGGCGTGGGCGCGCAACTCCTCCGTTCCGGACACTGCAAACCCGGTCGAGCTGTGGAAGCAGGAGGCCCAGGGTTCCGCGATGATGTCCTCCGGTTTCTTCACCGGCGATTTCGCGCAGTCCTCCGCAGGTTCCAGCCAGGCCACCTCGGTGCTGATCCCCGTGTTCTTGGGGATGCTGGTGATCGGCTCGCTGATTGAGCTGGTTATGCGCGGTATTCGCATGGCGCAGCAGTAGCCAAAAACATTTACTTATCGACGGCCACAGGGGTGACCTTGGGGCCGTCGATACGCATTTGTACCCCGGTGTAATATACGATGGCTTGTAAATATTCATCGTGTATTGGAGCCGGTATGCAACACACCACCTCCCTGCGCGTCGCCGCGTGCCTGAGCGCGACAATGCTGCTCGCGGGTTGCGTGACCAACGAGGAGGGCGGCACCCCCGACGGCTGGGAACCAATCGTCCCGGACGCTGTGCCTGAGATTGCGGCAATGGTGCCGCCGGAGGTCGCCGCCGACGGCGTGCTCAACGTGGGCACGAACCCGCCGTTCGCCCCCTTCGAGTTCAAAGACTCGCAAGGCGAGCTCATCGGCGTGGAACTCGACCTCGCCCGCGCCGCAGCAGCGGTCATGGGCATGGATTTCCAGGCCGACGACATGGACTTCGCCATGATCCTGCCCGCCGTGTCCTCGGGCAGCCTCGACGTTGGCGCGTCGGGCTTCACGGACAACGAGGAACGCCGCCAGTCCTTCGACTTTGTCAATTTCCTCTATGCGGGCGTGCAGTGGGCCGCCCAGCCTGGCGCTGACGTGGACCCGAACAACGCCTGCGGGCTGACGGTGTCGGTGCAGCGCACCACCGTCTCCGACACCGACGACGTGCGCCCGAAATCCGAGGCCTGCGAGGCCGCCGGCAAGGACCCGATCACAGTGCTCGCCTTCGACACCGCCGACAACGCCGCCCTTGCGGCGCTGGTGGGCCGCGCCGACGCGTACAGCGCGGACTCGCCTGTCACCGCCTGGGCCGTGGAGCGCTCCGACGGCGTGCTGGAAATGATCGGCGAGATGTTCGACGCAGCCCCCTACGGCTTCGCGGTGCCGAAGGGCTCGCCGCTTGCAGACGCGATGGCGGCGGCGATGCAGCACCTCATCGACACCGGCGACTACGAGCGAATCCTCGAGCAATGGAACATCGACACCGGCCTCTTGGACCAGGCCCTGATTAACGAACAACCCCTGGGAGGACAGTGAGCATGAGCACCCCCTATTCCAAGTACGCGGCGAGCCAGAAAGAGCGCACCCGCCCCGAGCGCATCCAGGCCAAGCCGCTGCGCCACCCGGGCCGCTGGGCGCTGGCCGCCCTACTCGTGGTCCTGGTGGTCTGGTTCGTCATCGGCGCCGCGCGTAACGACGCCTACGGCTGGGACACGTACTTCGCCTACCTGCTGGACACCCGCATCGCCACCGCGGCACTGCACACCATCGCGATTACGGTGCTGGCCATGCTCCTCGGCGTGATCGGCGGCGTGCTGCTCGCCGTGATGCGCATGAGCCCGAACCCGGTGTTCAAGACCGTCGGCTGGGTCTTCCTCTGGATCTTCCGCGGCACCCCGGTCTACGTCCAGCTGATGTTCTGGGGCCTGATCGGCGCGATCTACGACACGATCAACCTGGGCTTCACCGAGATCCCGCTGGACCCGTTCACCTCGTCGGCCTTCGCGCTCGCCGTTGTCGGCCTGGGCCTCAACGAGGCCGCCTACATGGCCGAGATCGTCCGGTCCGGCATCTCCGCCGTCCCGGAGGGCCAGGTGGAGGCCTCCAAGGCGCTGGGCATGAGCTGGGGCCAGACCATGCGCCGCACGGTGCTGCCGCAAGCCATGCGCATCATCATCCCGCCCACCGGCAACGAGTTCATCTCACTGCTCAAGACCTCCTCGCTCGTGGTGGCTATCCCCTACTCGCTGGAGCTCTACGGCCGTTCCATGGACATCGCCGCGGCCCTGTTCGAGCCGGTGCCGATGCTCTTGGTCGCAGCCACCTGGTACCTGGTGATCACCTCGCTGCTCATGGTGGCGCAGCACTACCTGGAGCGCTACTTCGACCGGGGTGCCACCCGCCAGCTCACCGCCCGCCAGCTGGCCAGCCTGGCGGATGCCGAGGGCACCATCCCCAACAACGTTGAAATCGTGGAAGAACCGCAGAAGAAGGGGCAGCGCTAATGACCGTCAAGCAGAAGCCAATGATTCAGGCCGTGGACGTGTGGAAGTCCTTCGGCAACCTCGACGTGCTCAAGGGCATCGACATGGAGGTCTACCCCGGTGAGGTCGCCTGCCTGATCGGCCCGTCCGGCTCCGGCAAGTCCACCCTGCTGCGCTGCGTGAACCACCTGGAGAAGGTCAACGCCGGCCGCCTCTACGTCGACGGCGATCTCATCGGCTACAACGAGCGCGACGGTGTGCTGCACGAGATGAGCGAGAAGGACGCCGCGAAGCAGCGCCGCGACATCGGCATGGTGTTCCAGAACTTCAACCTCTTCGGCCACCGCACGGTGCTGGACAACATCATCGAGGCCCCCGTGCACGTCAAGGGCCAGCCAGTGGACCAGGCCAAGGCCCGCGCGATGGAGCTGCTGGAGATGGTCGGCCTGGGCACCAAGGCGGACGCCTACCCCATCCAGCTCTCGGGCGGTCAGCAGCAGCGCGTGGCCATCGCGCGCGCGGTGGCCATGGATCCGAAGCTCATGCTTTTCGACGAGCCCACGTCCGCCCTCGACCCCGAACTCGTCGGCGAAGTGCTGCGCGTGATGCGCGAGCTGGCGGAGCAGGGCATGACCATGCTGGTGGTGACCCACGAGCTGGCGTTCGCCCGCGAGGTGGCCGACAAGGTCGCGTTCATGGACGGCGGCCAGATCATCGAGTACGGCACCCCGGAGCAGGTGCTGGACAACCCGCAGCACGAGCGCACCAAGGCGTTCGTCTCCACCCTGTTCTAGGCGCGCATTTTTGTACGAATCGACATTTTGCCCATTTGGTCGGAAACTGACCTGGGCAAACGCAAATCAGCTGTCGATTCGTACAAAAACTTAGGTCAAAAGCCCGCGCACGAGGGCCGTCACCCCGCCGGCGAAAGCTAAACCCAGCGCTATTTTGTGCGCGGTTGTAGACGGCACCCGGGGCGCCAGCCGCTTGCCCGCGCCAATGCCTACCGCCAAAGCGGCCAGCGTGGCGACCCACAGCGCAGGCTCGATGCCCGTCACGTCGGCGGCGCCGGCGACCACTTTCACCGTGAACGACAGCGTGCCGGCAACCAAGAAGATCGGCTGCAGCGTGGCGGCGTAGACCCGCTGCGGCCAACGGGCAGCCACCGCGTACACCGTGATCGCAGGACCTGCCACCCCGGCCAGGGTGTTCATGAACCCGCCGATCACACCGGACGCGGCCGCTGGCACCACCCCTTCGACCCGGGGCACGTAGCGCTTGCCCAGCGTGACCACGGACAACGCGAGCAGCAACAGCGCCCCGACCAGCACGAGCAGCACGTTGGTCGGCGCGTTCGCCACCACCCAAGTCCCCGGGACCACGCCGAAGATGAGCGCGAGCGCGATCGGGGCGAACTTTTTCCAGTCCACGTCCGCGCGCATGCCCCAGGTGTTGGTCGAAGCGTTGATGACGGCGAGGAGGTTGACCAGCAGGATGCCGTCGACAGGCCCGAGCAACAGCGAGAGCACGGGCGCGGCGATAAGCCCAACGCCCATGCCGGAGATGCGCTGCAGGCACGCGCCCACCGCGACGGCGATGCCGACACCCAAAGCGACGAACACTAGCGGTACTTCTCCGCCATCGCCTCGCGCACAGAATCCGGCACCAGGCCGGTGACGTCGCCGCCGAACTTGGCCACCTCTTTGGTCAGCGAGGACGAGATGTAGCCGTACTTCTCGTCCGTGAGCAGGAAGTAAGTGTCCACCCCGGTCAGGCGTCGGTTCATCTGAGCCATGGGCAGCTCGTACTCGTAGTCCAACGAAGAACGCAAGCCCTTGACCAGGGCGGTGATGTGGTGGGCGGAGGTGTAGTCCACAAGCAGCCCGCCCCAGCTGTCCACTCGGACGTTGGGCAGGTGCGCGATGACCTCGCGGATCAGCTCGACGCGCTCGTCGATGGAAAACAGCCCCGAGGTCTTCGTCGGGTTGCCGGTGACCAGCACCACCACCTCATCAAAGTGGCGCGAGGCGCGGGTGACGATGTCCAGATGGCCGTTCGTGATCGGATCGAACGAGCCTGGGCACACTGCGGTAGTCATTTATTCCTCCACCTCTGCTTCCGGATCCGTGTACACGGCCATGTCCATGCGCGCGATGCCGTACAGGCGCTTCTTCAGCTTCTGGCCGGTCGGGGTGAACTCCTCCGGCCAGGCCGTCTCGGGGCTTTCGCGGTGGCGCTCGACGACGACCACGGCGCCGTCGTGAAGCGTTGGCTTCAGCGCCTCCACCATTTCCGCGACGGCTTCATCCGCGAGCTCGTACGGCGGGTCCGCGAGCACGATGTCGAAGTGGTGGCGCGGCGCGCGGGCGAGGTACGTAGACGCCTTCACCGGCTCGATGGTCACATTCGGGTGGCCGACCACACCGGCGTTGTACTCGATGACGCGCACGGCCTCCGGGTTGTTTTCCACCAGCACCACCTCGGCGGCGCCGCGCGAGGCCGCCTCCAGCCCCAGGGCGCCGGAGCCGGCGAACAGGTCGAGCACGTTCATGTCCACGAACCCGAAGCGGACCTGCAGGGAGGAAAACAGGCCCTCGCGAGCTCGGTCCGAGGTGGGACGTGTGCCCTCTGGCGGCACCTTGATCTTGCGGCCGCGGGCCTCGCCGGAAATGATGCGGTTCATGGCCACAACTCTAACGCTCTAGCTCTTGTCCAAGTATTCGAAGTCCTCCGGAATGAAATCCGCGGTGGCGGCACGGGCGAACTCGAGGTTGTCCGCCACCAGGCGCTCGGCGTCGTCGTAGGCGCGGCGCACCAGCTCGAAGTCCTCCACCAGGTTGAGCAGTTTCAGCGTGCGGTGCATGCCGGACTGCTGGGTGCCCAGCACGTCGCCCTCGCGGCGGTTGAGCAGATCCAGCTCCGCCAGCGCGAAGCCGTCCGTGGTGGACGCGACCTGGCTCACGCGCTGAAACGACGGGGTGCCCTCCTGCGCCAAGGTGTGGAACAAACACAGCGACTGGTTGCCGCCGCGGCCCACGCGGCCGCGAAGCTGGTGCAGCTGGGAGACGCCGAAGTGCTCGGACTCGCGCACCATCATCACCGTCGCGTTGGGCACGTCCACGCCGACCTCGATCACGGTGGTGGCCACCAGCACGTCCACCCCGCCGGCGGCGAAGTCCGCCATGACGGTGTCTTTCTCCTCCCCCTTCATCCGGCCGTGCAAAAACGCCACGTTGAGCCCCTCGAACTCCGTGGACGCGAGCTCGGCGAAGACCTCGAGCACGCCGCCCTCGCCGTCGATGCGCGGGCACACCACGTACGCCTGGTGGCCGGCGGCAACCTCCTCGCGGATCTTTTCCCAGGCGCGCGCCACCCAGCGCGGCTTGAACTGCGGCACCACCGCGGACTGGATGGGCTTTCGCCCGCCGGGCAGCTCGCGCAGGGTGGACACGGTCAAGTCGCCGAAGACGGTCATGGCGATGGTGCGCGGGATCGGCGTCGCCGTCATCACCAAAAGGTGCGGGGTTACCTCCCCCGCCTTGGCCCGCAGCGCGTCGCGCTGCTCCACGCCGAAGCGGTGCTGCTCGTCCACCACCACTAGCCCCAGGCGGAAAAACTCCACGCCGTCCTGGATCAGCGCGTGGGTGCCCACCACGATGTCGGCCTCGCCGGTGACGATCTTCAGCAGCGCGTCCTGCTTCTGCGCCGCCGTCATGGACCCGGTCAGCGCCACCACGCGGGTGGGCAGGCCAGCGTTCATCAGCACCTTCGTCATGGAGCGGGCGTGCTGCAGCACCAGCACTTCGGTGGGCGCGAGGAAGGCGCACTGCGCGCCGTTGTCCACAGCCTGGAGCATGGCAATCAGCGCCACGATGGTCTTGCCGGAACCGACCTCGCCCTGCAGCAGCCGGCTCATGGGCACGGTGCGCGCCATGTCGCGGGTGATCTCCGCGACCACCTCGTTTTGGCCAGAGGTCAACGGGAACGGCAGGCGCTGCACCAGCAGGTCCTGGTCGCGGCCTTTTACCCGCGGCAGGGCCTCCGCGCTGCGCGCCTCCGCGTCGGCGCGCCGCACACCCATCGCCAACGCCACGGACAGCGCCTCGTCGTACTTCAGCCGCTCCAGCGCACGGGCAGGCCCCGGCGGGCCCGGCTCGTGAATCTGGTGCACCGCCGAGTTCAGGGGCAAGAATCCTATCGGGGTGAAGCCGAGAGGCTCGTCGATAGGCGGAAGCTCTTTCAGCACCGCATGGACTGCGCCCATGATGGTCCAGGTGCTGACGTTTTTCACCGCCGGGTAGATGGGCAGCCACTCACGCCCGCTCATGATCTGCTCGATGTCGCCGAAGTGGCCGAGCTGCCGCAGCGCACCAGTGGCCTGCGTGGGCCCGTCCAGAAGCACGAAATCCGGGTGCGAGAGCTGCGGCTGGTTGCGGAACACGTCGTACTTGCCGGTCAGCATCACCCGCCGGCCCTCTTTGAGCACGCGCTGGGCGTAGTGGGAGCCAAAGAAGGTCGCCAAAAACACCTGGCGGCCGTCGTCCACATACACCTTGTAAATCGGCCGCTTCGGCTGCTTCTTCGAGGTGAACTGCTCGGTGCCCACGACGGTGCCGATGACGTTGAGCGTGTCGCCCGGTTTCACCCCGGCGAGGTCGGCGCCGGTGCCGTAATGCAGGTAGCGCCGCGGGTAGTAGCGCAGCAGCTCGCCGCAGGTGTGGATGTCGAGGTGCTTGCCTATCGCCTTGGCCTGTTTCAGCGGAATGACCAGGTTGAGCGGGCGCTTGTCCTCGAAACCCAGCATCTACTCCACCCCAATCTCCGCGCAGGCTTGCAGTCCGTCCGCAGGATAGACCATCACGTCGACACCGAGTTTGCCCTCGAGCTCCTCCAACGCGTCCGCGCGAAGCTCGTTCGGGTCGAACAGGATGCTCACCTGTTCCCCGCCGTGCTCGAGCAGGCGGCGGCAGGCGCGCTCCACGGCGTCCATCGGCTCGTCCGCGATGAGCATGTGCTCACCGCGGGAGGTAACCACCACGTCGCCCCTCGCAACGGCCCCGCCCAAGGTCAGCCCGCCCTTCTCGGCGCGGAACGCCAGCGCCGTGCGCATCTCGCCGGCCGCCTCAGACATGGTGAAGGCGGCGGTGGCCAACGGCTGCGCCGGGTCGTGCACGGACAGCGCCGCGATACCGGAGACCAGCCGCACCGTGGGCAGGATGGTGATCGACTGCTCCACCGCGCGCGCCGCGTTCTCCACCGCCGCGAGCTCGCTGTTGCTCAGCTGCCCGTTCGGCAGCACGATCACCTCGTTGCTGCCGGAGCGGGTGATCGCGTCGAGCATGTCCGCCGCCACGTTCGGCCCCGGCACCACCGTCACCGCACCGGAGGCGGCGTACAGGCTGGTCACGGACCCCGGCGGGGTCACCGCGATGATCAGGCGCTCCGGCGCGCCGGCCGCCACGGCGCTCGTGAGCACCTCCAGGCGCAGGTCAGACACCTCACCTGCGGCGAAAGCGGTCTCGATGACCTTACCGGCGTCGCGGGAGTGGATGTGTACCGTGGCCTCGCCCTCGTTCAGCGGCGCGACAATCAGGCTGTCACCCAGCCCCGCAAGCTCGCCTCTCAGTGCGTCCAGGTCGCCGCGGAAGCTGAACATCACTTCCAGCTCGCCCTGGGTGCCGTGGGTTTCGGGCATTTGCCTATCGACGTCCTCCGGTTCCCGCTCACCTTCCCCTTCAGCCGTCAGGGTGTTCAGCACCGCCACCAGGCCCGCCCCGCCGGCGTCAACCACGCCGGCCTCGCGCAGCACCGGCAGCTGGGTCTGGGTCAGTCGCAGCGCGTCTTGGGCGGCGGCGGTGGCGGCGGATGCGACGTCGACAAGCGGCAGGTGCGCGTTGGGGCGCGCGGCGTCGGCGGCGGCGCGCAGCACCGTGATGATGGTGCCCTCGACCGGCTCCGCGATAGCGCGGTCCACGAACCCGACGGCGTTGGTGAGCGCGACGGCGAGCATCTCGCCTTCCGTCACCCCGTAGCTGGCGGCTTGGGCGAAGCCGCGGAGGATCTGGGAGAGGACGACTCCGGAGTTGCCGCGCGCCCCGCGCACCGCGCCGACGGCCAGCGCCTCGGCGACCTCGGTCACGCCCGCGCCGTCTTCCAGCTCCGAGGCGGCCTGGACCGCTGCCGCCATCGTGTGCGCCATGTTGGAGCCGGTGTCCCCGTCCGGTACTGGGAAGACGTTGAGCTCATTGATCTCCGCGCGCTTGCGCTCCAGCTCGCTTAAGGCGCGGCGGGACCATGCGAGCAGGCGTGCGCCGTTAGAAAGCGGAGATGCAGACATGCTGAGAGAGTTTACAGGTTCTGCTTAGAGTGCCCAGTTGACCGGCTGGGCACCCATTTTCTCCAGCTCCTGATTCGCCCCGGAGAATGGCCGGGAGCCGAAGAAACCGCGGGAGGCGGATAGCGGCGAGGGGTGCGGCGACTCGATGCGCGGGGTGTCGCCCAAGAACCTCGCGGCCGTCTGCGCGTCGCGGCCCCACAAGATGGCCACCAGCGGCGTGCCGCGGGCCACCAGCGCCTCAACCGCCGCCTGGGTCACGGCCTCCCATCCTTTGCCGCGGTGCGACGCCGGGGCACCCGGGCGCACGGTGAGCACCCTGTTCAGCAGCAAAATCCCCTGCTGCGACCAGGAGCTCAAGTCCCCGTCTTTGCGCGGCGGGACGCCCAAGTCGTCTTGCAGCTCCTTGTAGATGTTCACCAGCGAGCGGGGCGCCGCCACCCCTGGCTGCGTGGAAAACGCCAGACCCATCGGGTGCCCCGGCGTCGGGTACGGGTCCTGGCCCAGGATGAGCACACGCACGTCCTCGAACGGGTCCGCAAACGCCCGCAGAATGTCGTTGCCGCGCGGCAGGTACTCGCCTTCTGCGCGCAGGAAGTCGCCCATGGCGTGGATCTGCTCTTCCACCGGCGCCAGCGGCGCTCGCCAGGATTCGTGCACGGGCAACATCAGAAGCTCTCCCATCCGGTGTCGGTGGCGGGCGCGGAGCCGTCGATACGCACGCCTTGTTTCTTGGTCACCGCACCGATGGAGCGGTAGCCCACCGGCGCGGAGCCTTCGATGGTGCCGATGAGTGTGTGGTCCTCGCCGCCGCCGAGCACCCACTCCCACGGGTCCGTGCCGAGCAGCTCGCCCGCCTGCACCAGCAGCCGGTCGGGGGCGATCGCGTTGGACGCCAGGTCGACACCCACGCCGGACGCCTCCGCGAGCTGGGTGAGATCCCGGATCAGCCCGTCCGAGTTGTCCGTCATGGCACACGCCCCCGCCGCGCGCGCCACCACGCCGCGGCCCGGGGTCAGCTCCGGCACCTGGTGCGCGGCGACCAGCGGCTCGAGCTGCGCCGGCACGTCCACGCCCGCCTGCAGCAGCGCGAGGCCGGCAGCGGAATAGCCGAGGCGCCCGTGGGCAATCACCCGGTGACCCGGGCGCGCCCCGTCCAGCGTCAGCGGCGGGCGGTTACCGCCGAGCGCCCCCATCGCCGTGACTGAAACGACCAGGTAGTCGCCGCCGGTGACGTCGCCGCCGACGAGCTCGCAGGCGTAGTCCGACGCCATCTCGCCCACGCCGCGCGCAAGCTCTTCGAGCACCTTCGCCGGGGTGTCCGGGTGCGCGGAGACCGCCATCAGCGCCGCAATCGGACGCGCGCCCATGGCCTCGATGTCCGCGAAGTTCTGCAGCGCCGCCTTGCGCCCCAGCAGGTACGGCGTGGTGGTCTCGGCGGTGAAGTGGCGGCCCTGCACGAGCATGTCCGTGCTGGCCACCACCCGCGAGTTCGGCGCCGCCTGGGTGAGCACCGCGGCGTCGTCGCCGTTGAGCGCGGACGGCGCCTGGGCGCGGATCAGCGCAATGACTTCGCGCTCGCCGAGCTCGCCCAGCGTCGGCCCGCCGGTGGGAAAGCCTGTCTCGATCACGTCTGCGCGCACCCTTTCACTAGACTCAGCCGCCATGGGTTCCACGGCGCATGATGCTCAATTTAACCGCACCACCATCTACATCAGTCTTGGGCTGGCGGTGGCGCTGGTGCTCGGCGTGCTCGTCGGCGCGCGCGTGTTCTTCAACCGCGTGGCGTTGCAGCCGGTGGCGATGACGCAAGTTCCCGCGCCCGAGGCGTCTTCCGCGGAGTGCACATCGCTTATCGACGCCCTCCCGTCCACCCTCGCCGACCTCAAACGCGCCGAACTGGCCAAGCCCGCCCCCGAAGGCGCCGCCGCGTGGCAGGCCTCCTCCACCGAGCGCATCACGCTGCGCTGCGGCGTGGAAGCGCCCGCGCAGTACACCCCGTACGCGCAGACCGAGGACATCGACGACGCGCGCTGGCTGCGCGTCAACGACGCCACCCCGGGCTCGACCCTGGCCACCTGGTTCACCGTGGACCGCTCCCCCGTCCTCGCCGTCACCGCAGATGTGGAGCAGCTCCGTAGCGGCGCCGCCCCCGTCGCCGGCATCGACACCTCCGCGTTGAACGGCCCAGCCCCCGAGCAGCACCCCGCGCCGCTCGCGGACCTTGCGGCAGCCGGCGACGCTGGCACGTGCGACAGTCTGCTCGACGCGGCCCCCGACTCCATCGCGGAGGGCTACACCCGCGTCGACGCAGTGAGCGAGCAGACCGTGGCCTGGTCCGCCGAAGGCCAAGACGCGATCGTGCTGCGCTGCGGCGTCGCCGACCCGGAAAACTACGGCCCGGGCGCGCGGCTGGACCAGATCAACGGCGTACCGTGGTTCGAGGACGTGAAGCTGGCCAACGGCACCACCGCTTCCACCTGGTACGCGATGGGCCGCGACGTCCAGGTGGCGGCGTCGCTGCCGCAGGCGGAGAGCAACGAGGCGATCACGAACCTGACCAACCTCATCGCCGAGCACACCGGCGAGGCCTAGGCCCGCACCCCCTACCGCAGCGCAGTGCGGATCAGCGTGTCCAGCAGTTCCGGGTAGTCCACGCCTGTGGCGGCCCACACCTGCGGGTACATGGAGATGGCGGTGAAGCCGGGCATGGTGTTGACCTCATTGAGCACCGGCCCGTTGTCGGTAACGAAGAAGTCCACGCGCGCCAGCGACTTGCAGTCCAGCGCCCGAAAGCAGGTCACCGCCATGTCCTGCAGCTGGGCGATCAGCTCGTCCGAGTACGGCGCCGGGATGGTGGCGGTCACACCTTCTTCGAGGTACTTGGTCTCAAAGCCGTAGAAGCCCTCCGCGGAGTCCTCGGTGCCGTTGAGCTTGGCAGGCACGGACGCGGCGACGGTGCCGTCGGGGCGCTCCAGCACCCCGACTTCCACCTCGTCGCCGACCAGCTCAGCCTCGACGATGACCTTGCCGTCGGACTCCAGCGCCAGCGACACCGCCGCCGGCAGCGCCTCCCAGCTGGTCACCTTGGACACGCCGATGGAGGACCCGCCGTTGGCCGGCTTCACAAACACCGGCAACCCCAGGTGCGAACGCTCTGCCTCGGTGAGCTCGCGCGCGCCGTCCAAGATCACCTCGCGCGTGACCGGGATCCCGGCAGCCACCACCAACTTTTTGGTGTACTCCTTGTCCATCCCGCACGCGGACGCCAGCACGCCCGGGCCGACGTACGGCACCCCGGCCATCTCGAGCAGGCCTTGGACCGTGCCGTCCTCGCCGTATTTGCCGTGGAGCACCGGGAAGACGGCGTCGATGGTGGTGATGGGCTCGCCGGAGGTGACGTCGTAAAGCAAGCCCTTGCGCTGCGGGTTCAGGGAGAGCGCAACTTCGCGCCCATGCTTGACGACGGGAAGCTCCGCCCCTTCCGCCGGATTCGCCACACCCTCGACCCAGACACCTTCCTGCGTGATGCCGATGGGAAACACCTCGTATTCTGCGGGCATGTGGGACATGACCGAGTCGGCGGAGATGCAGGAAATCGAGTGCTCGGTGGACATGCCACCGTACAAAACAGCTATGCGGATCACGGGGAGCTAGCCTACCGGGCACTACTCCGATTTCTTGCTGCGACCCATCAGGGCGGCGATCACGTCGGCGACCTTCATGCCTTCGTGGCACACCGAGAACACGCCCTGGGTGATTGGCATCTCCACGGAGTGCTCTTCGGCGAGCTGGAAGATGCTGCGCGAGGACACCACGCCCTCAGCGACCTGGCCCTTGGTGGCGGCGCGGGCCTCGTCCATGGTCGCGCCTTCGCCGAGCGCGGCGCCGAAGGTGCGGTTGCGCGACAGCGGGGAGGCGCAGGTGGCCACCAGGTCGCCCATGCCGGCGAGGCCGGCGAAGGTGCGCGCGTCCGCCCCGAGTGCTGCGCCAAGTCGGGTGATTTCCGCCAGGCCGCGGGTGATCAGGGTGGCCTGGGTGTTGTCTCCCAAACCCTGGCCGGCGGCCATGCCGCAGGCCAGCGCGATGACGTTCTTGGTGGCGCCGCCGATTTCACAGCCCACCACGTCGGTGTTGGTGTACGGGCGCAGGTAACTGGTGGCGCACGCGGCCTGGACGAGCTTGGCGCGGTTTTCGTCGGCGCAGGCGATCACGGTCGCGGCCGGCTGTTCCTCGGCGACCTCGCGCGAGAGGTTCGGCCCGGACAGCACCGCGATGCGCTCGCGTTCTACCCCGGTGACTTCCGCGATGATTTCGCTCATGCGCATGTGCGTGCCGGATTCCACGCCTTTGGAGATGGAGACCAGTGTGGCGTCGCCAGGCAAGTACGGCTCCCAGCGGGTGAGGTTGTCTCGCATGGTCTGGCTGGGCACGCCGAAGACGACTATCGCCGCGTTCTCCAGCGCCTCGGCGGCGTTCGAGGTGGCCTGGATCGCCGCCGGGAGTTCGATGCCGGGGAGGTAGTCGGGGTTTTCCCGAGTGTCCTGGATTGTGCGTGCGAGCTCCTCGCGCCGCGCCCACAGGCTCACGGGGTTGCCCGCGTCCGCGAACACCTTGGCAAGGGTGGTCCCCCAGGAACCGGCGCCCAGTACTGCCACGTTGACCATCAGTGCGTCCTCCCAGCGTTTTTCAACCGCTACAACGTACCACCCCGCCCGTCCTCTGCCCGGACGTAGCGCGCCCGCCGAGTCTGCGTCACAATGGAATGTATGCCAAATGACGACCGCCAACTGCACGAGCAGGACAAGGACACGCGCGGCGAGATGTTCCTCACCGGGCGCCTGCAGGAAATCCCCAACAACCCGCAAAGCGAGTTCAAGCGCACCACGCTTGCCGCCGGCGCGGTGCTGTGGCGCGGTGACCTGGCACAACCTGACTCGCTGGAGGTGGCGTGCATCCACCGCCCGCACTACGACGACTGGTCTTTGGCCAAGGGCAAGGTGGACCCGGACGAGTCCCTGGTACAGACCGCGGTGCGCGAGATCAAGGAAGAAACCGGCTTCGACGTGCGCCTGGGCAAGCTTTTGGGCAAGACGGTCTATCCGGTGAAGAAGACCACGAAGGTGGTCTACTACTGGACCGGCGAGGTCACCGGCGGCGAGTTCGAGCCCAACGACGAGGTGGACGAGATCCGCTGGCTGCCTCTCGACGACGCCTGCGAGCTGATGACCTACGACCTGGACCGCCAGGTGCTGCGCAAGGCGAAGAAGCGCTTCGCCACCCCGGCCACCGCGCGCGTGCTGTACGTGCGCCACGCCCGCGCGCACGAGCGCGAGAAGTGGTCCGGCGACGACAACTTGCGCCCGCTGGACAAGAGGGGCCGCCGCCAATCCGAGATGCTGGTCCCGCTACTCAGCGCGTTTTCCCCCGAGCGGATCTACTCCGCGGCACCGGAGCGTTGTCAGACCACCGTCGCCCCGCTTGCGGACGAGCTGGGCATCGAGGTGGCCGTGGATGCCCGCTTCGGCGACGAGGCCTGGCTGTCCGACATGGTCGGCGCGCAGCGCGCCTTCACCGAGGTGATTGAGCAGGGCGGCACCTCCGTGGTCTGCGCCCAGGGCGATGTTATCCCGGGCATGATCGCCTGGCTGTCTGCGCAGGGCACCCTGCCCATCGACACCGAGATCCACGCGAAGAAGGGCTCCGTGTGGGTGCTGAGCTTTAACGACGGCCAGCTCACCGGCGCCGACTACGTCCCGTCCGCACTGCCGGTGCTGTAGCGAAAAAGAAAGGAACGGATTTTTCTTATGACTTCCCCCACCCCCACCGCATTCCCGCCGGTGACGCAGGAACGCATCGCCTCCACGCTGGAAGGCATGGACCTGAAGTACTTCCGCGAAGACGGCGGCGAGGTCCGCACCGCGTTTCCCGGCCTGGTGGTCTTCTTCGAGGTCGAACGCGAGGGATTCAAGGCAACGTCTAGGTGGATGGCGGTTGTGGATCAACCGGAGGACGTCGAGAAGCTTCGCGAGTTCGCGAACGTGATGAACCGCACCCTGCCGCTGGTGCGCGTGCACCCGGTGCAGCGCGAGGACGGCACCGCCATCGCGATCATGGAGGCGCCGTTCTTCTCCGGCGACGGCTTCGCCGACTCCCAGCTGCGCGAGATGTGCGAGTACTTCTTCTCCGCCATCCACCACGTGGCCGGCGAGCTGCGCGCGACCTTCCCGGGCCGCGAAGAATCCTTCAACGACGGCGCTAAGGAGGCGTAACACCCATGAGCAACGACACCCTGAAGCCCCTGTCCATCCAGCGCGTCAAGGACGTCTTTGCCAAGCAGGGCTGGCAGTACGACGAGGCGAGCGAGTTTGCCATCCGCACCGGCTTCGCGCGCATCGGCCTGGAAATCGCGCACATCGCCCCGAACATCAACGTGATTTCTTCGGTCGCGGTGGATTCCATCGGTGCGGACCGCTACGAGGACATCCGCAACTGGGCCGAGCAGTACAACTACACCAAGGCCTACCCCACCGTCACCGCGCTCAAAGACGAGGAGCGCGGGGTGACTGCCCTCGGCGTGGCTTACAGCCTGCCCGGCCACTGGGAGTACACGGACAACCAGTTCGAGTCCCACATCCTCACCGGCATCCAGGGCGTGGTGGCCGCCTCGCGCGACTTCCTCACCGAGTTCGCGCCGGAGGTCACCCAGCGCCTCGACGAGGAAGCGGCGCAGGACTAGCGCTTACCACTAGCGCTTACCGCACGGCCGGCTTGAACGCCGGCCGTTTCGCTTCGAAGGCCTCGATCGCGTCTTCGTCGCGCAGCGTCAGCCCGATGTCGTCGAGGCCTTCCATGAGGCGCCAGCGCGTGTAGTCGTCCACCTCGAAGACGAACGTGTTGTCGCCGACGGTGACCGTGCGGTCTTCCAGCGACACGGTGGCGGTCTCGCCCGGGTGCTGCTCCAGATGCTTCCAGATCAGCTCGATGTCGCTTTCCGGCAGGTTCGCGGCCAAAAGCCCGGCCTTGCCGGAGTTGCCGCGGAAGATGTCGGCGAAGCGCGGGCTGAACACGGCGCGGAAGCCGTAGTCCATCAGCGCCCACACGGCGTGCTCGCGCGAGGAGCCGGTGCCGAAGTCGGGCCCGGCGAACAGCACGGAGCCGTTGGCGTAGGCGTCCTGGTTGAGCACGAACCCGGGCTCGTTTTCGCGCCAGTTGGAAAACAGGCCGTCCTCGAAGCCGGTGCGGGAGACGCGCTTGAGGTAGCGCGCCGGAATGATCTGGTCGGTGTCCACGTTCGAGCGCGTCAGCGGCACGGCGACACCGGTGTGGGTGGTGAATTTCTCCATCGGGGTGCTCCTTTACAGGTCTGCGGGGCTAGCAAGGTGGCCGGTGACAGCGGTCGCCGCAGCGACCAGCGGGGATACAAGGTGGGTGCGCCCGCCGGGGCCTTGCCGTCCCTCGAAGTTGCGGTTGCTTGTCGACGCACTCCGCTCCCCCGGTTTCAGCTGATCCGGATTCATGCCCAGGCACATCGAGCACCCGGCAGTGCGCCACTCGGCGCCGAAGTCCGTGAAGACCTTGTCCAGGCCTTCCTCCTCCGCCTGCTGCTTGACCAGCGTGGAGCTGGGCACCACCAGCATGCGGGTGTTTTCCGCGATGGTGCGGCCCTTGACCACCTCGGCGGCGGCGCGCAGGTCCTCGATGCGGGCGTTGGTGCACGAGCCTAAGAACACGGTGTCGATGGCGATGTCGCGCAGCGGCGTGCCTGGGGTCAGATCCATGTAGTTCAGTGCCTTTGCGGCGGCCTGCTTGGAGGTCTCGTCGGTGAAGTCCTCCGGGTCCGGCACGTTTTCGCCCAGCGGCAGGCCCTGGCCGGGGTTGGTCCCCCAGGTGACAAACGGGGTCAGCGACGCGCCGTCGATCTCCACCACGGTGTCGAACGTGGCACCCTCGTCGGTGGGCAGCGTCTTCCAGTACTCCACCGCGGCGTCCCAGTCGGCGCCTGTCGGGGCGTACTCGCGGCCTTGGACGTAATCGAAGGTCTTCTGGTCGGGCGCGACCATGCCGGCTCGCGCGCCTGCCTCGATGGACATGTTGCAGATGGTCATGCGCGCTTCCATAGACATCTTCTCGATGGCCTCGCCGCGGTACTCGATGATGTGGCCCTGGCCGCCACCGGTGCCGATCTTGGCGATGATCGCCAGGATGAGATCCTTCGCGGTCACGCCCTCCTGCAGCTCGCCGGTGACCTCGACGGCCATGGTCTTGAAGGGTTTCAGCGGGAGGGTCTGGGTGGCCATGACGTGCTCCACCTCAGAGGTGCCGATGCCCATGGCGATCGAGCCGAACGCGCCGTGGGTGGAGGTGTGCGAGTCGCCGCACACGATGGTCATGCCCGGCTGGGTGATGCCCAGCTGCGGGCCGACGGTGTGCACAATGCCCTGCTTGACGTCGCCCATCGGGTGCAGGGTTACGCCGAACTCCTCGCAGTTCTCGCGCAGCGTGGCAACCTGGGTGCGCGAGGTCGGCTCCGCGATCTCGAGGAGCTGGCCGGAGACGATCCCCTCGGTGGGCACGTTGTGGTCCTCGGTGGCCAGGTGCAACTCCGGGTGGCGCATTGAGCGCCCGGCCAAGCGCAGCCCCTCGAACGCCTGCGGCGAGGTGACCTCGTGCAGGAGCTGGAAATCGATGAAGATGAGGTCGGGCTCGCCGTTCTCACCCTGCTTGACCACGTGGTCGCGCCACACCTTCTCTGCCAACGTCAACGGTGTATCCGCCATAGCAAACTCCTTCGCGTTTCCTCCCCACCTTCCCACATAATGAGATGATAGGATTCGAACTGTGAGACAGTATAACGAAGGATCCGGCATTAAAGTGCTCGACCGCGCAGTGGCAATCGTGGCCGCGGTAGCCAGCGGCGAAAAATCGCTCGCAGAGCTCAGCGACGCCACCAAGCTGCCCCGGGCCACCGCACACCGCATCGCCACGGCACTCGAGGTGCACCATGTGCTCGCCCGCAACGAACGCGGCGAATGGTCGCTTGGGCCCGCGTTGCCCAGCTACACCGGCGGGCCGTCGCCCAAACTTCTCGCGGCCGCGGCCCCGGTGCTTCGAGATCTCGTCGAGACCACCGGCGAATCCGCCCAGCTCTACCAGCTCACCGGCACCACGCGCACCTGCATCGCCGCCGCGGAACCCGAAAGCGGACTGCACAACGTGGTCCCGGTCGGCTCCCACCTGACCTTATCCGCCGGCTCCGCCGCCCGCGTGTTCGCCGCCTACACCCCCGTCGACGCGCCCTTCAACGACGCGGAACTCAAGCAGGTGCGTGACGACGGCTTCGCTGAATCCGTCGCAGAGCGCGAAGTCGGGCTCGCATCGGTGTCCACGCCGGTGTTCCAACCGGACGGTGCGCTGGTGGCCGTGCTGTCTATCTCCGGCCCGGCCGAGCGGCTCGGACCGAGCCCCGCAGCCAAGTGGGGCGCCGCGCTCCAGGACGCCACCGCTCGGTTGAGCGCCGAGCTCTAGCCGAGCTCCGGCCTGGCACTGGGGGCGCCAACGGGCCTCAGCGAACGTCGATGTCGTCCAAGCGCCCCGCGGGCCACACCACGTTCTTCGCCAGCGGGATCTGGTGCGACGCGCTCGCCAGGATGCGCATGAAGTAACCAGCGGTGTTCGGGATCGCGACGAGGTCCCCCGCCGCCGAGCTCGGGAAAGGAAACGAGGGGCGTGCCGCCCACGGCGGCGGGCAGGCCCAGGGATAATTCGAAAAGCATGAACGCCAGCTTATGCGTTTCGGGCCGGCGGGGCCGCGGGGCGTTTCCCTTAACGCTCCGTTGGAGGGTACGCTCGCCACGTGAGAAAGAGCGGGCAGATTCTTGTACGGGACATTCGTCGTCTACTGCGCGTTCCCCGGGCCTTCATCATCATCGTCGGCGTGCTCATCATCCCCGCGCTCTACGCGTGGTTCAACATCAACGCCTTCTGGGACCCCTACAACCACACCCAGAACATCCGCATCGCGGTGGTCAACAACGACCGTGGTGCCTCCGCCGAACGCGTCGGCGAGGTCGACGTCGGCGAGCAGATCACCGAGCAGCTCAAGGGCAACGACAAGATCGGGTGGGTGTTCCTCCCCGAGGACGAGGCCCGCGACGGGCTCATGCGCGGCGACTACTACGCCATGTTCCTCATCCCGCCCGAGTTCAGCGAGGACCTGCTGAGCCTGGTCAGCGGCACCTACACGCAGCCGGTGCTGGAGTACTACGTCAACGAGAAGAGCAACGGCGTCGCCCCCTCGATCACCGACGCTGGCGCCTCCGCCGTCGACACGGCCGTGTCCGAGGCCTTCAAGAAGAAGGTCGGCGAGGCCGCGGCGACCGAGCTGCGCAACAAGGGGTTCACGTCGCGCGAGGACGCCGAGGAGGCCCGAGGCAAGGCCTCCGGGAGCTTCGGCCAGATCGCCGCCGACCTCGACGCCTCCCAGGGGCGGGTGGCCACGATGAAGCAGAGCATCATCGGGGCGCGCCCGGTCGTCGCCGAGCTGAACACCCTCGTCGGCTCCGTCGACGACACCCTCCGGTCCGTGGACTCCTCCCTCGGCGAGGCCGAGGGGATCATCGCCGAGCTGCAGAAGTCCTCCGCCGGTTTCAGTGCCAACACGTCGGCCGCGCTCGTCGAGTCCACCAACGCACTCAGCCTCGGTGCCGCCTCCGCCAGCGCCTCCATCGCGGAGGCGACGGGCCAGCTCGGCACCGCCCAGGGGCGGGTGCGCTCCGCCGTCGGCGAGGTCGACGGCGTGGTCAAGCAGGGCGAATCCGCCGCCGCGCAGCTGCGTGCCATGTCGGCCGGGGCGGCCCTATCGCCCGAGGTCCGCGCTCAGCTCGACGCCGCGGCCAGCGCGCTGGAGGAGCGTACCGCCGCCTCCCGCGCCGTCCTCGACGGCCTGAACAACGTGGACCGCAGCGCGGGCGCCGCGCTGGCGTCGATAGGCGAGCTCGGCGACTCCCTCGAGGCCGCGACCGCCGACTCCAACGCCGCAGCGCGCGACGCGAGCACGCAGCTCGGCGAGTCCGTGCCCGCGATCAACGCCTCGCTCGCGCAGGCCTCCGGCAGCGTCGCGTCCGTGCGCGGCGCGCTGAGCAGCCAGCGTGCCCTGCGCGAGGAAACGACCTCCCTGCTCGCCGGGGTGGACAACCAGCTCGCGGCCAGCCTCGGCATACTCGACGAGGTCTCGGGCGACCTCGGCACGCTTGCCGACGGCGCCCGCTCCGCCCAGTCCGACATCAACGCCCTCCTGGCCACCTCCGACTCGAAGGCCCTCAACACTGTCACGAACCTCAACTCCGCGAAGATCGGCGAGTACATCTCCTCGCCCGTCACCGTCGAGCAGCAGGCCGTCTTCCCCACGGAGAACTACGGCAGCTCCATGGCCTCCTTCTTCACCAACCTGGCCCTGTGGATCGGCGCGTTCGTGCTGACGATCATCTTCCGCGTCGAGGTCGACACCGAGGGCTTCCGCCGCCTCACCGTCGGCCAGGCCTACCTCGGCCGCTTCCTCCTCTTCGCCACGCTCTCGGTGCTCCAGGCCGTCGTGGTGACGCTCGGCAACGTGGCCTTCGGGGTGCAGATGCAGTCCGTCACGGCCTTTCTCGCCACCGCAATCGCCATCGGGGTCGCCTACACGGCGATCATCTACTCCATCGTCTCCGCGCTCGGCCACATTGGCCGCGGCATCGCCGTCTTCCTCGTCGTCATCCAGATCCCGGGCGCGTCGGGCCTCTACCCCATCGAGCTCATGCCCGACTTCTTCCGCCACATCTACCCCTTCCTCCCCTTCCGCTACGGCATCGACGCGATGCGCGAGACCATCGCCGGGTTCTACGACCACCACTACCTCCGCTTCATGGCGGCGCTTCTCGCCATGTCCGCCGCGGCCTTCGCCCTGGGGTGGCTGTTCCGACTCACCTCCTCGCACGCCAACCTCCTGTTCAACCGCCAGCTCGCGCGCACGAACCTGATCACCAACGAGAAGGTGGAGGTCATGGGCTCGCCCTACCGCGCGTCCGACATCATGGCCGCCCTGTCGGACCGGGATGAGTTCCGCGGTGGCGTCGAGAAGCGGGCGCGGATGCTGCGGGAGAACTACCGCACCCTCATCTTCGGCGGGATCGTCGTGGGCGTTGTCGGCATCGCCATCATCACCCTGCTCACCATGCTCCTGCCCACCGACAAGACGATCATGCTGGCCATCGTCGTCGCCTGGTCGCTGCTGGTCACCCTCTACCTCGGCGCGGTGGAGTACTTCACGCAGAGCCTCGTCGACGCCGAACAGGTCTCACGCCTCGGCGAGGCCGAGCTGCGCGACGCCGTGATCCACCGCCACGACTCCGCCGGCACCAGCGTCACCATCGGGCCCGCGGACGCCGAAAGCGAGGACACCAAGTGAGAACTGTCTTCTCCATCGCCTACAACGACCTGCGCCGGCTCTACACCAACGTCATGGCGGGCATCGTCATGGTCGGCCTCATCGCCATCCCCTGCCTCTTCGCCTGGTTCAACGTGCTGGCCGCGTGGGACCCATTCGGCAACACCGATCGCCTCGAGGTCGCGGTGGCCAACACCGACCGCGGCCACACGAGCGACCTCACCCCGCTGGCCGTCAACGTCGGCGACATGGTGCTCTCCCAGCTCTACCGCGACGACTCGATGGACTGGGTCATCACCGACGTCGACGACGCCATCGAGGGCGCGAAATCCGGCGAGTACTACGCCGCCATCGTCCTGCCTCCCACGCTGAGCGACGACATGTTCACCTTCTACGCCGACGACGCCGAACCCAGCCGGATCGACCTCTACATCAACGAGAAGAAGAACCCCATCTCCCCGCTGCTCATCTCCAGCGGCACGCAGGGCGTCAGCGCCCAGATCAGCGCGTCGTTCACCAGGGCCCTCTCCGAGGTGTCATTCGGGTTGATCGAGACGACCTCGGACTACTTCAACGAGGCGGAGACCAAGCAGGCGCTCGACTCCATCGCGACCCGCACCGCCAACGCCCGCGACCAGCTGCTCTCCAGCGCCAACACCGTCGACGCGCTCGCCTCGCTCACAGAGTCGAGCGTGCCGCTCGTCGACAGCGCCGAGCGGATCTCCGGGGCGCTGGGCGACTCTCTCGGGCAGGTCCACCCCGTCGACCTCGGGGTCACCGGGGCGAGCCTCGGCGGAGACGGCGCGGCGCTTGCGGCGGCGCTGGGGGCGACGTCGGTAAGCTTCGCCGCCGTGAGCGACCGTGTCGGCCAGCTGCTGGCGGACTCCTCCGCCACCTCCCAGGCCACCGCCGCGAACCTGACGGACATCGCCGCGCGCGTCGATGTCCAGGTGAAGCAGTACACGGCCCTGCGCGACACCATCAACGGGCATGTCGGCCCGGTGCTTCCCCCCGACGCCCAGCCGGGGGTGCGCGCGGTGGTCGGCGACCTCAACGACGCCATCGCCCGCCAGACGGCCGTGCGCGACCGACTCAACGACGCCGCCGCGCACCTCACCGCCGGGCAGGGCGGCCGGGACGGGAAGAACGCAGACCGGCAGGAGATCGAGGACTCGATCGCCCGGGCCCGCGAGGCGATGGACTCGGCCAAGAATTCCTACGACACCGGGATCCGCCCGCGCCTCGAGGCGCTGTCGGGCTCGCTGGACAACGTCCGCGCGAACGTCGACAAGGCCCGCTCGGACATGGACGGCGTCTCCTCTGCCCTGGCCAACCGGCCCGGCTCGCTTCGCGACACCCTCGCAGCCTCCGGCGCGGACCTGCGCGACACCGCGGAATCTCTGCGCGCCAACGCGGCGAGGATGCAGGAGGCGAAGCAGTCGATCGCGCAGGCGCGCTCGAGCGGGGACCTGACGAAGCTGGCCGACCTCGTCTCCAGCCACCCGGAAGTGCTCGCCGACGCCCTCGTCGACCCAGTCAAGGTGGAGCGCAAGGAGGTCTTCCCCCGCGTCAGCTTCGGCGCCGGCATGGCCCCGCTCTACACGGTGCTCGCCCTGTGGGTGGGCGCCCTGTTGACGTCGGTGGCCGTGCGCACGGACGATCGCTCCATCGAACAGAACGTGGTCGATCCCGACCGCCTCACCGCGGGCCAGAAGTACTTCGGCCGCTACCTGACGTTCGTGACCACCGGCTTGGCCCAATCCACGCTCCTCATGGCGGGGCTCATCGTCTACGTGGGCATCGAGCCCGCGCACCCCTTCCTCCTCTTCGTGGCGGGGTGGGTCTCGAGCTTGGTCTTCCACCTGATCTGCTACACGCTGGTGCTCTCGCTGAGCAACGCCGGCAAGGCCGTGGGCGTGCTCATCCTGGTGCTCCAGGTCTCGGCGGCGGGCGGCGCCTACCCGCTACAGCTGCTGCCGGGCTGGGCGCAGGCGATCAGCCCCTGGCTGCCCGCGACCTACTCGATCCGCGCTATGCGCGCCGCGGTCTTCGGCACCTACGGCTGGGACTTCTGGCGAGCCCTCGGCATCCTCGTCCTCTTCGCGCTGCCCTTCCTCTTCCTCGGCCTCTGGCTGCGCCACCGTCTGTACCACGCGATCAGCCGCATGGACAAGGCGGTTGCTCAGACCAAGGTGATGATGACGTAGGCCGCCCGCCTACAGCTCGATGGTGCCGCGCACGCGCGCGGTGACCAGCCCGCCCACCCAGATGTCGCGACCGTCGTCGATAAGCAGATTATGCTTCGACGAACCCCTCGCCGATGCGCCACTGGCGCTTCTCGCCCAAGCTGACGGTCGCGTCCGCGTCCTCGACATCCGAGACGCGGTAGTAGAGCATATCCACATAGTCGCGGTGGATGCTGGCCACTCCGTAGCCGTGGGCGTCGAAGTCGATGTGGCTCACCCACGGGTTCGCGTCCCGGATCGCCTGCTCCACCAGCAGCGACGTGGAGTTGTCCTCCTTGTGGTACGTGCCGAACGCGCTGGTGAGAATCTCGTCGACGTTCGGGGCGGAGATGGAGGTGGTGACCATCTCGCAGCCGATCTCGCCGAAGCCGGACGGCGAGGCGATCGAGTTCGCCCACTCCGAGTGGATGTCGCCGGTGAGGAACAGCGCGTTCGACTCTTGCTCGTCCAACATGGTGAGCAGGCGGTCGCGCTCCGCGGCGTAGCCGTCCCACTGATCCGAGTTCACCGCAATGCCCGTCGCGCGCTCCTTCATATAGCCGGCAGCGATGTTGGCCTTTTCGTTGTCGGGGATGGTGGCAAATCGCATCGGCGAGACCATCACCGAGTTGCCCAGCACGTCCCAGCGCGCGGTGGACTCCTGCAGCTGCTGCGCCACCCAATCGAACTGCTTCTTGCCCAGCATCGTGCGGTCGTCGTTGGCGAAGTTCGGGCCGGTGGTCTCCGCGTCGCGGTAGGTGCGCAGGTCCATCATGGTCAGCTGCGCCAGGTCGCCGAACTTGAAGCTGCGGTAGAGCAGCTGCTCCTCGCCCGCGGATTGCGCGCGCACCGGCAGCCACTCATAGTAGGCCTGCACAGCGGCGCCCAGGCGCTCCGGCCACTCGCCCTCCACGCGGCCGTCGGTGTGGTTCTCCGCGCCCTCGAACCAGCTGTTGTTGGCCGTCTCGTGGTCGTCCCAAATGACGATCCACGGGCACGCAGCGTGCGCGGCCTGCAGGTTGAGGTCCGTGCGGTAGCGGCCGTGGCGCTGGCGGTAATCCTCCAGCGTGGTGATCTCCCACTCCGGGTGGTGCATGCGCGCGACACCGCTCTTACCTGCGTACTCGCCGGTCGGGTACTCGTAGATGTAGTCGCCGAGGAAGACCACGTGGTCGATCTCGCCGGCGCGGGCGCGCTGCGCCATGTCGCCGTACGCGCTAAAGAAGCCGGACTCCCAGTTCGCGCACGAGGCGATGGCCAGGTTGAGATTATCCAGGCTCGCGTCCTCCTTCGGCGCCGTGAGGGTGCGGCCGACCGGGGAGGTCGCGCCCTCGAACTCGCCGCTTTTCACGATGAAGCGGTAGAAGTACTCAGTCGCCGGCTCCAGGCCCTCCGGGTCGACGTGGACGGTGTGGTCCGAATCCGCCGAGGTGGTTACGCTGCCGGTCTGCGGGTTACCAAAGTCCTCCGAGGTGTCGATCTGCCACTCCAGCTCCACGTCCTCGCCCAGGCCGGAGCCCGGCAGCGCCTCGCGGGACGGAGTCACGCGGGTCCACAACACCACGCGGTCCGGCAGCGGGTCGCCGGATGCGACGCCGTGGAGGAACGGCAGGTCCCACTCGCTTGCCGGGGCCGGTTCTTCCGGAGTGGACACCGTGCCGCGCCGTGCGGCGTAGGCGCCGCCGGTGCCGATGGCGGTTGCGGCTGCTGCCGCTGCGACAGTTTGCAGGAACACACGACGATTGACACGGAACTTTGAGCTCATGGAGCTAACTTTCAACCAGCTGTAAACCTGGTGCAAGAACAGCAGACCGATGTCACCTGAAATTCATGTTCAATTCACCGAGGTGTCCGATTACTTGTAACCGCCTGTTAAAAGCGGGTGATTTAAGTGGGCAAACATGAATCTCCTGCGTACCCACCGTCCCCTGCGCCGCAGCGCTGTTGCCACCGCCGTCGTTGTCTCCCTGTTCGCACCGATGACCACCGCTGTGGCTGCGGACGCGGTCAACACCAAGATCAGCCGCATCGTGCTCGGCATCGGCTCCGACGCCACCGAGGCCAACCTGGCATGGCAGTCCAAGACCAACGAGCTGCAGTACCTGGAGTACTGGTCTGCGGACAATCCGGACGACGTCACCAGCGTCGAGTCCCCGCGTGGCCAGTACAACGCGGCGATCTTCTACCCGCACGAGGCGAAGATGACGGGCCTGGCGCCGGACACCGAGTACGTCTACCGCGTCGGCAACGAGGACCGTGGCTGGAGCGAGCAGCGCACCTTTACCACCGGCGCGGATTCGGACACCTGGAACTTCCTCGCCATGGCGGACGCGCAGATCGGCGTAGACGCCAAGATCGAAGAGCAGTCCGCCGCCTGGAACAAGGCAGTCAACGTCGCCACCGGCGAGCACCCGGATTCCGCGTTCCTCATGCTCCTCGGCGACCAGACTGAGGGCTGGGGCGCACCGGTCAAGCAGCTCGAGGAGTTCACTGCCCCGAAAGCACTGCAGAACTACCGCCTCGGCGTGCTGAAGGGCAACCACGAGACCTACGCGCCGGACCGCCACTTCCAGGACACCTACTTCCTGCCGAACGAGGTTGGCACAACCGCGAACTACTTCTTCAACTACAACAACGTGTTGTTCATCGGCCTCGACGGCAACCGCTCGGACGCGGCCGATATTGAGACGCACGCACAGTTTGTTAACGACGCCATCGCCACCAACGGCGCGGACGCGGACTGGGTCATCGTTGGCATCCACCAGGCACCGTTCTCTCAGGGCACCCACTACACCGACTCGGATGTGGTGCGCCTGCGCGAGCAGCTCACCCCGAAGCTGTCCGAGGCTGGCGTGGATCTGGTCTTAAGCGGCCACGACCACATCTACACCCGCTCCCACCTGATGAACGGCTTCGACCCGGTCATCCCCGAAGGCGCGGCCAAGTCCGGCGACGTGCTCATCCCGGAGGATGGCGAGGTGCTCTACCTCACCTCCACCACCGCAACCGGCGGCAAGTACTACGACTTCCATGACGAGTCGGGCAAGACCCACCCCAATATCCGCGAGGAGCGCGCTCACGACCTCGCACACGCCTCCACCGCGCGTTGGCGCCAGGATTACAACCCGGACTACACCAACATCAGCGTCTCCCCGACCGAGCTGAAACTGACCACCTACAACATCAACACCCCGTACGTGGTGGACCAGGTCACGCTGCAGAAGAAGGACGCGGAGAAGCCGACGACCGAGCAGAAACCGACCACCGAGCAGAAGCCGACGACCGAGCAGAAGCCGACCTCTGAACAGGCAACCACCGAGCAGAAGCCTGCTCCGGAGACAATCACGACGACGCAGACCTCCGAGAAGCTGGTCACCACCACGAATACCTCTGTTAGCACCGCGACCGTGACGGAGACGTCCACGCAGACCTCGCCGGAAACCAAGGTCGTAGAGAAGACCAAGGCGGTGCCGACCACGGTGAAGGAAACCGTGACGAAGACCGAGACGGTTGAGGTGCCGACCACCATCACCAAGGGCGCTGAGCCGGAGATCACCACCAAGACATCCGTCGCCACCGCCACCGTGACGGAGACGTCCACGCAGACCTCGCCGGAAACCAAGGTCGTGGAGAAGACCAAGACGGTTCCTACCACGATCAAGGAGACCATTACCAAGAATGCCGAGCCGCAGGAGCCGACTGAGAATCAGGGCGCAGGCGAGGACACGGAGAACACCGGCAAGGACGCCACGGGCAGCGTGTCCGGCAGCAGCACCGGCGGCATCATCCTCACCGTGCTGGCAATCCTGATCGCCGTCCTCGGCGCGATCTTCGCGGCACTGTCCTACGTCCACCCGCAGTGGATCCAGGACATCCGCAAGCAGTTCAACATCTAGCGCGAAACGCAGAACCCGCCACCGCGATCACCCGGATCGCCGTGGCGGGTTCTGTGTCTTTCAGCAGCCGTTTCTAGCGCTCTGCTGCAGCGGCGCTCACGCGGTCTGCCCAGCGTTCAATGCCGTGCTGCTTGGTGCGCTTCAGCGTGTCGTGGCCGAGCACTAACCCTTCGTTCATGCGGCCGGCCGCGGCGAGGTGCTCCTGCCCCACGAGCGTGGCGTCCGGCTTCACGTGCAGCGCATTCGTGTCGGCGTAGCGCAGGCCGATTCCGGCGTCCACCAAGTTGCCCACCAGCGTGCCTTCGACAATCCCGGGCGGCGCCTGCACCGCGTCGATGACGACGGTCGCGCTGACCTCCTCGGCCAAGTCGCGGAGGTCCTCCTCGCCGCGGGCGATGAGCTCGATGCGGATCCGGCCTTCGTCGATAAGCTCGAGCATGGTCTGCGCGGACTCCACCGGAGGGCCGAAGCCGACGCGCTCCAGCGTGGACACGAAAGCGTCGAAGTCCTTCCCACCCAAGGTGTGGCGGCCGCCGTAAGAGGCGCGGTCGATCACCGCGTCGTAGGTGTCACGGAAAGCCAGCGCGACCGCGAGAGCCGGCGTCCACGGGCGCTCCCCGCGCGCCGCCGCGACGGATGCGCGAAGCTCCGCTACCGGATCACCGGTGAAGTCTTCGCCGCGCAGCACGTTCCGGATGTCGTCTTTCCCGCCTTCGCCACCGGCGATGCGGAGGATCTCCGTGGCACAGTCTGCGAGGATGTCTTGTAGCTCGTCGAGGCCTTCGCAGTCGAGGATCTTCTGCGAGGCCGCCTCGATGTGCGGCTGCGCCTCCTCCTTTGCCTCGCCTTCGAAGTACGCCTTGACCTCCATGAAACGGCCCGACCGGGTCACGGGGTAGAACACTTTCGCGTCGGCGTATTTCACCACGTCAATGAAGGTCAGCGCGGCGCCGCGGACCAGCGCAGCATCGTCCGGGCTCACCGTGTCCAGGTTCGACGCCGGGTAGGCAGGGGCGACCACCTGGAGGTCGCCGAGGTCCGCGTGTGCGAGCGAACCGGGCCAGTCGTGCGCATGGCCGGTGACCATGAGTACTTCATCGAAGTGCTCGCCGAGCACGTCCACCCCGCTGTCGGTGGGCTCGACCATCTCGATGTTTTCCACCCGGTGCGTGAGGCTGCAGCGCGGCGGCAGGTTGTCCTCGAGTGCGCGCCACGACTTATCCAGGTGCTCGCCGACATGCTTTCGGCTGGGAAAATCGCCCGGAAGCTCATCGTTCGGGTCGAGCGGGCCGAGTTTCGTCTCCACAATGGACTTCGGTGCGTTGAGGATGAACTCCTCCGGCACCGAATCACGAAACGCCCCGGGCGCGGAGGACTCCTCCAGCGGCTTGGCGTCGAACACTGTCACGTCGATAGCCGCGCCACGCTCCCGCGCCCGTTCCATGAGCTCTTCTGACGCCCACAGGCCGCGCGGGCCGGCGCCGATAATCGCTACCTTCATCACCGAATTTTGCATGCGCTCCAGCTTATGCGCCGCGTGCCTCCAGCCGCTCAACCTGGCGGGCCAGCTCCTCACCCAGCGGATTTCCCGGTAGCCGTTCCTGCACCAGGTCCGCCACGGAGCGGTACCACCACAGCTGGCGCTCCTTGCCGGAGTTGAAGCGGCCCCACAGCTCATCGCCCAACTGGTCCAGGTCCGCGTGGATGGACAGCAGGTTGTGCAGCTTGTCGGCAGCCGAGATGAGCACGCTGCCGTCGTCCGCCTCACGCAGGTGCGCCAGGTACGCGTCCGAGCGGTCCTGCCAGCTGGAAAGCGTGCTGTCCTTGGTTACTCCGCGCACCAGCTCCACCACCCGGTCGCCGAACTCCTCGGCCATGCGCTGCGGGCTGTACTCTTCGGGCACGTCCTCCAAAATGTCGTGGAACAGCGCCGCGACGAGCACGTCCTCGTCGTCGGTGACCTGGGAGACGAGGTGCATCACGCCGACTACGTGGGAGACGTACGGAATGTCGGTGCCTTTGCGGACGTGGTCGCGGTGCGCCCACGCTGCGGTGTTGATTGCTTGAATGAGTCGCGGGGACGCGACGGGAGCATTGGTCATGCCAGACCCCTTTCTGTCGGGAACGCTTCACACGATACGAGCGCCGCCGACATCACCACCCCGCTATTCGCACACCCGTTCTACCCCACCTCCAGCGTCCCCCGCACCCGCACCCGCGCGCGCCCGCCGACCCAGATGTCCTCCCCGTCGTCGGTGATCTCCACCCGTCCGTCGCGCCCGAGCGCCGTGCCCTGCGAGACCGTGTACTCCGCCGGCACATCTCCCCTCCCTCGCAGCCACTGCGCCATCGCACCGTTGGCGCTGCCAGTCACGGGGTCCTCGAACGTCGGCGTGAAAGCTCGCAGCTCATAGGCCGGATCCGCACTCCCCGTCAGCGCCGCAAACGCCACCTTCAAGCCGCTATCCGCCGGCTTCTCCAGCGCCCGCAACGCGTCCAGTCTATCCAGCAGCGCCAGCTTCCAACCGGGGCCGTTGTCACCGAAGGCGGCGTCGACAAGCAATTGCTTCTCGACGCCAAAGGTGTCACACACCTCGTCCTTTTCCTCCTCCGAGAGCTGGTCGTCGCGCTTGAGCGGCGGGGTGGCGAACGCGAGGGAGTCGCCCTCGATGCGGACCTCGACGTTGCCCACGCCGCACTCCTGAATCACGCGGCCCTGGTTGCGCGGCGTGTTACCGAGCTCCAGCCACGCACGCGCCGTGCCGAGCGTGGGGTGGCCGGCGAAGGCATATTCCTCCACCGGTGTGAAGATGCGCACGCGGTAGTCTGCCTCGGGGTTCGTCGGTTCGAGCAGGAACGTCGTTTCCGAGAAGTTGGTCCAGGATGCAATCTGCTGCATCTGCTCGTCACAGAGATCCTCCGCGCCGCAGATGACGGCGAGCGGGTTACCCGTGAACGCGCCGGTGGCGAAGACGTCGATTTCAAAGAAGTTCAGGGAAGTCACCCGGCCAAGGCTACCAATGCGAAAACTCCCGACCCGGAGTCCGGATCGGGAGTTGTACCTTGTACCCCGTACGGGATTTGAACCCGTGTTACCGCCGTGAGAGGGCGACGTCCTAGGCCGCTAGACGAACGGGGCGCGCTCGCTTGTTTGCGACCTATTAACAATAAAGGACGCTATTGTCCTCCAACAAATCGGCAGGTTAGGGTCGTTTTTAAGCGATGTAGACCAACGGGGGGTGGACGTTGACGCCGACCGTTTCGCCAACTTCTGGGGTGGTGCGGGCCGAAGTGCGTGCGCGAAACTCCACACCGTCCACATCGATGGTGAGCGAGTAGCCGGACACCTCAAATAGCGAGGAGGTGACCCGGCCGTTTAGTACGTTCCGCTCCCCTGGTGCTGCCACTTCTACCGCCTCAGGTAACACCGCAACGGTGACATCACCTCTATGGCCTGATGCGCCAACCATCTCCACATGCGCAGTCGGCCATTCCATGGCAGGCGTTGTGACGACCACGCGGCCGTCGATAATTTGTCCCTCTAACAGCGTCGCGTCAGCGATAAAGGAGGCCACCCACGGCGAAGCTGGTTGAGCGACGATATCCCTCGGCGAGGCAAACTGCTCGAGCTCGCCGTCTCGCAGCAATGCGATGCGATCTGCGATGGCAATCGCTTCCTTGCGGTCGTGGGTCACGTGCACTGTAGTTAGAGAAGACCGCTTGGTCAGTGCAACAAGCTCTCGGCGAAGACTGTCTCGCAGTGGTTCGTCGAGGGCCGACAAAGCTTCGTCGAGCAGCAGCACTTGCGGCTTGGCCACAATCGCACGCGCGAGTGCGACTCGCTGCCGCTGACCGCCAGACAACGTTGAAGGTTTCCGGTCTCCGTAGCTCTCCAGCCCCACGGTGCGCAACGTCGATTCGACGAGCTGTTGTTGTTGCTTCTTGCTCGTACCTGCACGTTTGAGCGGGTAGGCGACATTATCCGCAACACTCATGTGTGGCCAGACTGCGTGCTGCTGAAACACCATGCCCATCCGCCGCTTTTCTGGCGGTGTGCGAGTCACGTTTGTGCCGTCGAGGGAGACCGTGCCTGTGGAGGGCTGCACAAACCCGGCGAGGGTGCGCAGCAGCGTGGTTTTTCCCGAGCCGGACGGGCCGACTAGCGCTACGAACTCGCCGCTACCAACGCGTAGGTTGATGTCGTCCAACCCAATGGCACCGTCTGGGAATACGACGCTGAGGCCGTCAATCGCAATGTCACTCATCAGGACTCCTTGTCAGGGTTGCGCACGGTCAGTGCCAGGGCGGCAATACCGATTACTGCAAACATCAATGCAAGCGCTGAAGCTTGGTTGTAGTTTCCGGACTGTTGGAGGTTGAACAGTTGCACACCAATTGTTGTGGTGCCCGGAGCAACGAGCAGAATTGACACGGTGAGCTCGCGCACCGCGGTGACTGCAACGAGAACTGCCCCGGAGAACGCCGCTGGTACAGCCATTCGCCCCGAAGTGTCCACGATTGAGCGCACCCTACCCGCGCCAGAGATTCGTGCCGCTTCTTCCACTGCAACCGGAATCTTGCTCATCGGTGCGCGCACAGCCTGCAGCACCAAGGCTGTGAAGGCGCAGACGTAGGCCAACAGGATCACCCAACGGGTGTTGTAGAGCCCCGTGTACCTGCCCACAATGAGCCACCCGACGCCAATGATCAGCCCAGGGAGTGCAGCCGGAAGCAATGTAGCCAGAGATAGCGGCGTGTTAGTACGCGCGCGGGTGCGGGTGACCAAGATGCCGATCGCCCAACCCAGCAGACCGCACAGTAGTGCGGCACCGCCTGCGAGAGCGACCGAGTTAGTGAAACCATCAACCACCCGCGGGTTACTCAGGGTGCGCTGAAAATTCGACAGCGAGATGGTCTCCAACGTAAACGGCACACCCGGGGCCGGAAGCAACGCACGGTGAGCGAGCCCCAAGATCGGACCGAGGGTAACCGCGAGTGCAAGGACCCAGGACACCACGGTGACAGGAACTCTCGCCACACCGAGTGAAAGTTTCATCGTGCTGGCACCACTGACTTGCGAGGAGGCTCGGCGCGACACCGCGTAATCTGCCACCACGGCGATAATGCCCAGCAGCATCAACACTGCTCCAACTGTGGACACGACCTGCAGCGGGTTGCTTACCGTGCCTGATTCCATAAACCGGTAACACATTGTCGCTAATGTCTCGAACTGCACCGGCGACCCCAGAATCGATGGAATACCGAAGTCGGCGAGGTTCGACACTGCCGTCAGGGTGAAAGCGCTCAAGAATGCGGGCCCCAACAGCGGGATGGTCACAGTGCGCAGCACCGTGCCACTGCCCGCGCCACTAACGCGTGCAGCCAGTTCGAGATCAGAGGGGATCTGGCGCAACGCTGCGGCCACAATGACGTACACAACCGGGTACGAGTGCAACGTCATCAGAAAGACAATGCCGTCGGCTCCGTACAGGTCCCACAGCGGCCGGTCGAACAGCGCATTGAGCCCCTGGTTTCGGCCAAACAGCTGCAGCCAGGAAATGGCACCGACGAACGGTGGGACTAACAGCGGCGAGAGCAGAAATAAGCGTAATCCCGTTGCTCCACCAACATCGGTGCGCTCCAAAACAATCGCAATCGTGCCGCCGATTAGTACCGCGCCCATAGAAGACAGCACGGTGGTAATCACGGAATTCCAAGTGGCGCGCGCCAGGCCTTGTTCCACAAGTACCGGAAACTGATTTCCCCCGAGCGCGAGTGAGACCACCATCGCGAGAGGAACAATGAAAATCGCCGCGGCAACCAACCACACCCCTAGGCGAGCGAGGTTGAGCCCCGGCGAAGAAACGCGTTGCATTGCCACCTAGTTCATCGCGCTCTGGAAGAACTCTACGGAACGTGCGCGATCGTCCGTCAGTGTCTGCAGATCAGCATCCATCAACGCAATGTCATCGAGTGCCGGGGCATCGCCAGGGGTGCCTACCCCGTCGATGACGGGCAGGTAGTTTTGTTCCACGGCGAGCTCTTGCCCCTTCTTGGACAACAGGAAAGTAATGAACAACTCTGCTGCAGTCGGGTTCTTGGAATCCCCAAACACCGCGATCGGCTCGGTAATGTACGGCGAACCTTCGGTGGCGTACACCTCCTTAATCGGAGAACCCTGCGCGGCGAGGTCGCGAACGAGATAATCCACAACCACACCAACTGGGTGGCCGCCGCCAGCAATTTCCTGCGAGGTGGGGCCATTGGATGCGGCAATCATCGGAGCGTTCTCACCGAGAGCGGTCATCCAATCCTCACCCAGCTGCTCGTTGTTCATCCACACTGTCGCGTTGTATGCGGCTGCCCCGGAAACTGCCGGGTCCGGCATGACAATCTTGTCGCGGAAGCGTGCATCCGTCAGGTCAGTCCAAGACTTCGGTGCTTCAGATTCATCGATCACGGAAGTGTTGTAAGCGATGACAGTGGGAATAATTCGGGTCCCGACGTAGTAGCCCTCAGAATCAACGGCACCGTCCATCACATCACCGGTTTCGACGTTCTCCAGTTTCGCCAGGAGATCATCGGACTTGAAGTCCTCAAACGTCGGAGCGTCCGCTGCCCAAATCAGGTCTGCCTCCACTGCTCCGGAGGTCTTTTCAGCCTCAATTCGAGCTTTCAGATCGCCGGTGCCAGCTCGGTACACTTCCACGTCGACATCCGGGTGTTCCTCGTTGAAGGCCGCGACAACCTGGTCAACCTTGTCCTCTGGCTCCGAGGTGTAGAGAGTCAGAGAACCGGCGGCAGAGTCCGTCGCGCCGTCTTTAACACCAGACGTCGCGGTGTTGGAGCCAGCGTTCTCGGAGGGTTCGGAGCAACCGGCAAGAGCGAGCATTGCAACGCCTGCTGCTGCAACAACTGAAAGGGACTTCTTTGTGAGTTTCATGAGCGACTCCTTTATGCAAGGTAAAAACCTGGCTCACCTTAACACCAGATTTGCGTGCCCGCTCGCCGATGAAATTGCTCTATTCTGCGCCCAGCGCCGGGCCCAACGTTGCCCAAAATCTTCTACCAGCACGTCCTACTTTGACGGCAGTCCGCGCGAGGCGATCAAACTTTCACATCCGAAACTGTAGCTGAACACCCATCACTTGCTCGACCCTGCAGACCCGCCGACGGGCTGCGGCGCCTCGTCCGGAAGCGGCGCCTTCGTCACCGGGGTCTCCCGCTCGAAGGGCTGTACGTCGAGCGCCGGGCCGATCACCGACCAGCTTTTGCGCATGGACTTCTCAAACAGACCCCAACTGTGCGTGCCCTCCACCTGCGGATACCACTGCACGTCCAGGCCGGCGCGCTGCGCCCTATCCACGAAGTATTCAGAGCACGCGTACGACGCAGACTCGATCGCCACGGGCGGTCCTATGCGCTCGGAGGACGTCTTCGTATCGTCGATAGCGCCGGGCACTCCCTGCGCGGCGGAAACAAACAGCTTCGTGCCTTCAAGCGCATCCAGGTGCAGCACGGGCGAGTGCGCCGTCCACGCCGGGTTGGAGGACATCCCCCACATCTTGTTCGGATTCGCCCCGTTCAGCTTTAGGGCCTGACGCACGTACGTGTCACCGAGTACCCCGGAGGTGGCCGGGCACCCGGAGTAAGACGCCGCGGCGGCAAACCTTTCCGGTTCCAACGACGCGATATTCAAGGCAGGCCCGCCGGACATGGAAATGCCCGCGATCGCGTCGCGGCCGGTGCCGTGGAAGTGCTCGTCGATAAGCGGAGGCAGCTCCTTGGTGAAGTACGTGAGCCACTTGTTGCGGCCCGTCGCTTTGTCCTCGCGGTACCAGTCTGCCTGCATGGAGGACACCGAGCCGATCGGGGTGACCACATTGACCAGCTTGTCCTGGAAAAACTCCTGGTAGTCGGACGAGTTGCGCCAGGACCAGCCGTTGGCGGCGCCGTCCGCCCCCATCAGCAGGTAAAACGTGGGCCGCTTCGCGTCATTGTCCGGTCCGCCGGGCAGGATTACCTCGTTTTTGACCTCCCTATCCATCGATGGCGAGTACACGACGACCTCGTAGACGTCGTTTTCAATGTGCGTCACCGACTTCAGGGTCGCGGGCTCCGCGTCCGGGTCCGGGAACGTCTCGGCGACGTTGCTGGAACCATCGCCTATCGACGACCCACTTGCCACCGACCCCTCGTAGAGCGACGCACCGAAGACTCCCCCACCCAACGTTGCGAGAAACAGCGCCGGCACTGCGAGCAGTGGAATCGAGGACGACAAGCTCGATGCTGCTGCCGGCACACTGAACGCGTCGATGAGACTGGAGCCGCTTTGACGAATTTCACCGCTGAACAGCGACGACAACTTCCAAACCATGCGCTCACAGTACCGGAAGCGAAAAACCTCCGACCCATGCGCTGGATCGGAGGTTTTTCGTTGTACCCCGTACGGGATTTGAACCCGTGTTACCGCCGTGAGAGGGCGACGTCCTAGGCCGCTAGACGAACGGGGCATTAGGACACAGAACTAAAAAGCTCTGCAGCTGGCCTACCAGGACTCGAACCTAGAATGACGGTACCAGAAACCGTAGTGTTGCCAATTACACCATAGGCCATCGTTTTCCAGTCTGACCTGCGCTTTCCCTTTCGGTATTGCGCCTGTCTGCTGAACAACGTGGATTACTATAACCATGGATAGCTAAAGCAACCAAATCCGCAGGCCACCGCGCAAATCGCGGCGGCCTTTGTTGCGCTATAACAACAGCGTTGTAACTACTCTGCTGCCTGGTACGGAGTGACCTCGCGTGCCGCGCGCAGACGCTTCAGCGTGGATTCGCGGCCGAGCAGCTCCATGGACTCGAACAGCGGCGGCGACACTGCTGCACCGGTGGCGCCGACGCGCAGGGCGCCGAATGCGACGCGGGGCTTCAACCCGAGGTCGTCGATAAGCGCCTTGTTCAACGCCGCCTCGATATTGGGCGTGGTCCACTCCTCCACTGCTTCCAGCGCGGCGATGCCGGCGTCCAGCGGCTCGACGGCGGTGTCCTTGAGGTTCTTCTTCGCGCTCTTCTCGTCCAGCTCCAGGTCCTCGTCGGCGGTGACGAGGAACTTCAGCAGGTTGTAACCCTCGGACAGCACCTTAATGCGCGTCTGCACCAGGTCCGCAGCAATAGCGAACTTGTCCGCCGGGTAGTCCTCCGGGAAGTCGGTGTGCTCAGTCAGGTACGCGCGCAGACGGTCACGGAAGTCCTCCGGCTCGAGCAGGCGGATGTGGTCGGCGTTGATGGCCTCGAGCTTCTTCTGGTCGAAGCGGGCCGGGTTGCCCAGCACGTCGTTGACGTCGAAGGCCTTGACAAACTCGTCGACGCTGAAGATGTCCTGGTCCGCGGACAGCGACCAGCCCAAAAGCGCCAGGTAGTTGATCATGCCCTCCGGGATGATGCCGTTGTCCCGGTGGTTGAACAGGTTGGACTCCGGGTCGCGCTTGGACAGTTTCTTGTTGCCCTGGCCCATCACGAACGGCAGGTGGCCGAACTCCGGGGTGAACTCGGCCACGCCGACGCGCTTGAGCGCCTCGTACAGTGCCATCTGACGCGGGGTGGACGACAGCAGGTCCTCGCCGCGCAGGACGTGGGTGATGCCCATCAGCGCGTCGTCGACAGGGTTGACCAGCGTGTACAGCGGCGCGCCGTTGGAGCGGGCGACCACGTAGTCCGGCTGCGTCTCGGACTTGAACGTCACCTCGCCGCGCACCAGGTCGTTCCAGGACCAGTCCTGGTCCGGCATGCGCAGGCGCCACACCGGCTTACGGCCTTCCGCCTCAAACGCGTCGATCTGCTCCTGCGTCAGGTCGCGGTCGAAGTTGTCGTAGCCCAGCTGCGGGTCGCGGCCGGCGGCCTTGTGTCGCTCCTGGACCTCTTCGTTGGTGGAGTACGCCGGATACACCTCGCCGGCCTCAATGAGCTTGTTCAGCACGTCCGTGTAAATCTCGGAGCGCTGAGACTGGCGGTACGGCTCGTGCGGGCCACCCACGTTGATACCTTCGTCCCAGGTCAGGCCCAGCCACTCCAGCGACTCGATGATCGCCTGGTAGCTCTCCTCCGAGTCACGCGCGGCATCCGTGTCCTCGATGCGGAACACAAACGTGCCGCCGGAGTGGCGCGCCTGCGCCCAGTTGAACAGTGCCGTGCGCACCATGCCCACGTGCGGGGTTCCGGTAGGTGACGGGCAAAAACGTACGCGCATTGAAGAGTCAGTCATGTGCGCAATCGTAGCGCGCAGAGCCCCTTGCTTATCGACGTCCTCCGGTGCCCCACCGTTGTCCCCATTCTGCGGCCGCAGAACATCCAGAAGCAACCGGGCATTCCCGCAGAACCGGCAGAACTATCCGACCTCACTCCCCCTTGCTGATCGACGAACCCCGGGCCCCGACCACTGCCTGCATTCTGCGGCCGCAGAACAACCAAAAACAATCGGACATTCCCGCAGAACTATCCGACCTCACTCCCCCCTTGCTCAACGACGACCCCCGGGCCCGGACCGCTGCCTGCATTCTGCGGCCGCAGAATAACCGGAAGCAATCGGGCATTCCCGCAGAACTATGAGACCTCACCCCCCCTCGCCCATCGACGACCCCCGGTCCCCTGCCACGATCTCCCATTCTGCGGCCGCAGAACATCCAGAAGCAATCGGGCATTCCCGCAGAACCGGCAGAATTACGCGACCGCAGAACCGGCAGAATTACGCGACCGCAGAACCGGCAGAATTACGCGACCGCAGAACCGGCAGAATTACGCGACCGCAGAACCGGCAGAATTAC
>NZ_JAKRMZ010000013.1:0-70252 GCF_022345915.1 Corynebacterium sp. ACRQP
ACATGAGACTGGAAGCTAACCAGTAACCCCACAAAACGCTTGAGTGGAGACCGCTACCGGATCCCCACTCAAGCGCTACCACGAACTCACCACACCGCTACCATTTCGATCTTCTAAACACTATGCCGCTGCATAGCCAACGAGGCCGAACCAACCTCCCCCGAGACGGACCAGGCATCGCCAAAAACTATGCAGCTGCATAGCGGAATCAGCCCGAAAGACTATGCCGCTGCATAGTGATTCGAGCCGCTTGCCCGCTCGGTTTTGTACGAATTTACATGCGACAATACTTATACGCTTCTGACCTGCACCTTTAAATCTGGACAACCGTCCCAATTGTCAACTTTTGCAGGTTTCGTTTAGGCAACCGATCTAACGAACCATAGAAAACGGAGGCTCCGCGACTATGCAGCTGCATAGCGAAGGACTACCCCCACAGCACTATGCAGCTGCATAGCCCCCCACCGACGGCGACCTACGCCGAACGCTCGGCCAGCACCTTTCCGGTTGCGGTATCACGCTCCGCCAGCTCGGCGGGGGTGCCGGTGGCGACCACCTGACCGCCGTCGGCGCCGGCGCCGGGGCCCATCTCGATCACGCGGTCTGCCTGCGCGATGACGGACAGGTCGTGCTCGACCACGACCACGGTTTGGCCCGCGTCGACAAGGCTGTTGAGTTCCTTGACCAAGAGCGCCACGTCGGCCGGGTGGAGGCCGGTGGTGGGCTCGTCCAACAGGTACACGGTGTGGCCCCGGCGCGAGTTGCGGGAGCGCTGCAGCTCGGTGGCCAGCTTGATGCGCTGCGCCTCGCCGCCGGAAAGCTCCGGCGCGCCCTGGCCCAGGCGCAGGTAGCCCAGCCCCACCGCCTGCAGGGTCTCTACGGCGCGCAGGATCTTGGGCTCGTCGGCGAAGATGTCCGCGGCTTCGTCGACAGTCAGCTCCAGCACCTGCGCGATGGTGAGGCCCTCCCAGGTCACCTCGAGGGTCTCGTCGTTGTAGCGCGCGCCGCCGCAGTCCGGGCAGGTGGTGTACGAGCCGGGCAGGAACACCAGCTCCACCTCGATTTTGCCGGCACCGCCGCAGGTCGGGCACTGCCCCTGCTTCACGTTGTAGGAAAAGCGCGACACGGTCCACTTGCGCCGTTTCGCCTCGTCGGTGCTGGCGAACAGTTTGCGCACGCCGTCGAACAGCCCGGTGTAGGTCGCCAGCGTCGAGCGCGGGGTGCGCCCGATGGGCTTCTGGGTGATCTGCACGACTCGGCTGACCGCGTCGAAGCCTTCTTGCCTATCGACGGTCCATCCGGCCTCCCCCGCCAAGTCGTCCTCTTCCTCGACAACGGTGGACGCGGCGTCGCGCAGCACCCCGGCGAGGACGGTGCTGACCAGCGTCGACTTGCCGGAGCCGGACACACCGGCCACGGCGGTGAACTGGCCCATCCCGAAGGACACATCCAGTCCCTCGATGGAGCGGGCCGACACACCGGACAGACGCAGTTCGCCGGTGGCGGACCGTGGGTCGTCGTTAAGCGAAAGTGCCCGGTTCGCCAGCGCCTTCGCGGTGGGTGCGTCGCCGGTGTAGTCGCTGGTGGGGCCGGAGTAGACCACCTCGCCGCCGCGCTCGCCGGCGAGCGGGCCGACGTCCACGAGCCAGTCGGTCTGGGCGACGAGTTCCATATCGTGCTCGACCAGCAGGACCGAGTTGCCGGCGTCGATGAAGCGGCGGCAGATGTCCAGCACCGCGCCGCGCTCGGCGGGGTGCAGGCCGGCGGACGGCTCGTCCAGCACGTACGCCACGCCGAACAGTCCCGAGCGCAGCTGGGCGGACAGGCGGATGCGCTGCAGCTCGCCGGCGGACAGGGTCGGCGCGGGTCGGTCCAAGCTCAGGTGCGCAAGCCCCAGGTCAAGCGCGGACTGCAGCGCGGGCAGGATCTGCTTCAGCAGCAGGTCCTCGGCCGAACCCTCGGACGGCTCCTGCGCGGCCAGCACCTCGTGGACTTGGTCGAGCGGCAGGGAGCCGAGCTCGTCGATAGGCATCCCCGCGTAAGTGACCTTGAGCGCCTCCGGGTTGAGGCGGCGGCCGTGGCAGGTCTCGCACACGCGCGACTCCATGTAGGACAGCACGCGTTTGCGCAGGGTGTCGGACTGGGTCTCGGCGAGCGTGTTGGTTAGGTACGACGCCACGGAGCGCCACGTGCCCTTGTAGTTGCGCTGGATCTGGTCCTCGCCGCGCAGCGGCTTGACGGTGACCACGGGGCGCTCATCGGTGAACAGGATCCACTCGCGGTCTTCCTTCGGCAGGTCCTGCCAGGGCGAATCCAGGTCGTAGCCCAGCGTGGCAAGGATGTCGTGGAAGTTCTTGCCGGCCCACGCGCCCGGCCAGGCCTGAATTGCGCCGTCCTCGATGGACAGTGTCGGGTCCGGCACCATCGATGCCTCGGTGGGCTCGTGCACCACGCCGGTGCCCTGGCACGTCGGGCACATGCCCTCAGGCGTGTTCGGGGAAAACGAGTCGGAGTACAGCCCCTTCGGGTTGTCGCCCGCGCGCGAGTACAACAGGCGGATGCTGTTGGACAGCGCGGAGACGGTGCCCACGGTCGAGCGCGCGCCGCCGCCGGAGGTGGACTGCTCCAGCGCCACCGTCGGCGGCAGGCCCTCCACGGAGCCGACCTGCGGGTCCACCGCCGAGCCGATCAGGCGGCGGGCAAACGGCGCCACCGATTCGAGGTAGCGGCGCTGGCCTTCGCCGTGGATGGTGCCGAAGGCGAGCGAGGACTTGCCGGAGCCGGACACACCGGTCACCGCGACGAGCGTGCCGCGGGGGATGTCCACATCCACGTTGCGGAGGTTGTGCAGGTGGGCGTCGCGAACTTCAATTCCGGTTTCAGGCATGCCCACCAGCGTAACCACTTACGGGTTGCGCGTGTCCTCGCCGAGCTGGTGCACGTGGATGGTGTTAGTCGTGCCTGCGACACCCGGCGGGGTGCCAGCGACGACGACCATGGTGTCGCCCTCCTTGTACTGCTCCATCGCCAGCAACTGGCGGTCCACCACCTTGATCATGTCGTCGGTGCTGTGGACCTGCTCGCACAGGAACGTCTCCGCGCCCCACGTCATCGCCAGCTGCGAGCGCACCTGCTGCACCGGCGTGAACACCAGAAGCGGCAGGTCCGGGTGCAGGCGCGCCACGCGGCGGGCGGTGTCGCCGGAGGTGGTGAAGGTGACAATCGCGCGCGCGTTGAGGCGGTCGGCGATGTCGTGGGCGGAGTAGGACACCACGCCGCGCTTCGTGCGCGGGATGTGGTTCAGCGGCGGCACGTTGCCCATCTGCTCCGCGGAGCGCACGATACGGCTCATGGTGCGCACCACGTTGTGCGGGTCCACGCCCACGGACGTCTCACCGGAGAGCATGACGCCGTCGGCGCCGTCGAGCACCGCGTTGGCCACGTCGGAGGCCTCGGCGCGGGTCGGGCGCGAATTCTCAATCATGGAGTCGAGCATTTGCGTGGCGACGATCACCGGCTTGGCATTCTCACGCGCAATCTGGATCACACGCTTCTGCACCGCCGGGACCTGCTCGAGCGGGATCTCCACGCCCAGGTCGCCGCGGGCAACCATCACTGCGTCGAACGCGAGGATGATGGACTCCAGCGCGTCCACAGCCTCGGGCTTTTCAAGCTTTGCGACGACAGGCACACGCCGGCCGACCTCATCCATGATTTCGTGGACCAGCTCCACGTCAGCCGGGGAACGCACGAACGACAGGGCGATGATGTCCACGCCGAGCTCGAGTGCGAAGCGCAGGTCCGCCTTGTCCTTCTCGCTCAACGCCGGAACGGAAATGTCCATGCCCGGAAGCGACACGCCCTTGTTGTTGGACACCGGGCCGCCCTCGGTGACGCGGCAGACCACGTCGTTGCCGTCGACCTCGGTGCAGACCAGGCCGACCTTGCCGTCGTCCACGAGCAGGCGGTCGCCCGGCTTCGCGTCCTGGGCGAGCTGCTTGTAGGTGGTGGACACGCGGTCGTGCGTGCCCTCGACATCGTCCACGGTGATGCGGACGGTCTCGCCGGTCTCCCAATAGGTCTTGCCGTCGCCCTCGAAGCGGCCGAGGCGGATCTTCGGGCCCTGCAAGTCGGCCAGGATGCCCACGGCGTGGCCGGTCTCGTCGGTGGCCTCGCGGACCCAGCGGTAGTTCTGCTCGTGGTCCGGGTAGTCGCCGTGCGAGAAGTTCAGGCGCGCCACGTCCATGCCGTCGCGCACTAGTCCCAAAATCGCATCCTTGCTGGCCACTGCCGGGCCGAGGGTGCAGACGATCTTTGTCCTTCTATCCACGTGTACCAACCTCACCTTCGTAGGTGCCATTCGTGTTCTCCAGCGCCCCACGGTACTCCCGATCCTGGGAGTCTGCCGTGGACGAACGGTTGTACTCCGGGTCCACCTCCTCCGGGGTCTCCCTCCCCTTGTGCAGCATGAAGAAGATCACCACAGCGACGATGAACAAAATCGCGGAGACCCACGTGTTCACGCGCAGGCCGAGGATGAGGTTCGCCTCGTCGCGGCGCATGAACTCGATGAAGAAGCGGCCCAGCGTGTAGCCGGCCACGTACAGCCAGAACACGCGGCCGTGGCCGAGGCGGAAGCGGCGGTCCGCCCAGATGAGTACGAAGAACACCGCCACGTTCCAGATCAGCTCGTAGAGGAACGTCGGGTGCACGCTCGCGACCACCTCGCCGGTGGAACGTCCCGTCAGCGGGGCGTACTGGCCGGCTTCGTTGACGCGGTAGTAAATGTCCAGCGCCCACGGCACGTCGGTCTCCGCGCCGTAGAGCTCCTGGTTGAAGTAGTTGCCCAACCGGCCGATGCCCTGGGCGAGGATCACCGACGGCGCGATCGCGTCCGCAAGCGGGGCAATCGGCAGCCCCTTGCGCCGCATCATCACCCACACCGCCAGCGCGGCGAGCGTCACCGCGCCGATGATGCCAAGGCCGCCGGCGGTGATGTTGAACGCCTGCCAGGGGTTTTTGCCCTCGCCGAAGTACTTCTGGTGGTCCGTGATCACGTGGTACAGGCGCCCGCCGATGATGCCGGCGGGGATGATCACGATCGCCGCGTCCCACACCGTCTCCGGGTTGCCGCCGCGGGCCTTGTAGCGCCGCAGCGAGACCGCCATCGCGACGATGATGCCGGTGATGATGCACAGTGCGTAGGCGCGGATGGGAATGGGACCGAGGTGCCACACGCCCTGCGGCGGCGACGGGATGTTGGCCAAGTTCAGCGTTTGCACGCCAAACAGTGTGCCATTTAGCGTCGCGACGGGCACGCGGGGTGCTGGCCCGCGGTGGCCAGCGAGCGCGTCGCGGAGAGCACGTCCCCCGCCGCCATGACGGCCTCCGCCGCAAGCACCGCGTCCGCGCCGCAGGAGGCGGCGTTGATCAGATCGCGCGGGGTGGCCACGCCGCCCAGGCTGATCTTGATCACCTCGCTGGGAAGACCCGGCGCGATCTCGGCGAACGCGTTGCGGTTGAGGTTGTTGGTGTCGAAGGTCCAGGAGTTGACCGCCACCACGGACACGCCCGCGCGCAGCGCACGGTCCGCCTCCTCCGGGGTGCGCACCTCCGCCACGGCGGCCATGCCGAGCGACTCGGCGCGGTCCAGCAGCGCCTCGAAGCGCGCCTGGTCCAGGATGCCCACCTGCAGCGGGATGGCGTCGGCGCCGTAGCAGCGGGCTTCGTGGATCTGGTACGGGTCCACGATCACGTCGCGGCACACCATCGGCAGCTCCACCGCTGCCCTGGCCTGGGCCATGTCTGCCAGGGAACCGTCGAAACGCAATCGCTCCGTCTGGCACGCGATGAGGTGGGCACCGCCCGCTTCGATGTTCTGGGCGAGCGTCTCGACGCTCGAATGCCCGGCGCCAGTGGGGCCGAAGACCGGAGAGTTGCGCTTAATCTCCACGATCACGCTGCAGCCATGACGCAAAAGCGCCGCCCGGGCATCCCGGGTCGGCGCCATATCGCGCGAGCGCGCTTTAATCTCTTTGAAGGAAACGGCGGCCTCACGCTTGGCAACGTCGCGAAGCACACCAGCGACAACGTCGTCGAGTGTGCTCGGAGCCGGCATGGCTACCTCCCAGTTGCAAGGGGTGGGCCTGTCAGGGATAAGGCTAGCGGGTGCCCTTAGAGGATCGGAAATCCGGATCAGTCGGGTCGATGTCCGCGCTGATCGCGTCCCACAGCACGCGGCCGGACTGGGGGTCCTCCTCCAAGTCCTCGCGCACCTTCTCCCGGCGCACGGTTTCCTTCTCGTACTTGTTCTGCCGCGGCGAATCCTCGCCCGGCCGCGCGACCAACAGCACCCCGCCAGCCAGGCCCAGCAGCGCGGCCGCGAGCGCCAACCCGGGGCCGGCAACAATCGTGGTGGCGGAGGTGATGTCCGCCCACTGCGCGATCGCCGGCGCGGAATTGCCCTGCTGCGCCTCGTCCGCGCCAGCGGTCAGCAGCGCGTGCACACGCTCCGGGTCCGCCCCGCCGAGCAGCAAGCGCACCGCCGGCACCGCCAGGCCAACGGACGCCGCGGTACAGATGGCGCCGATGACGCGGCGGCCGAGGCGTCGCAAAGCAAATGCTGCGACCATGCCGGCGAGCAGCAGCACCGCAATCGCGCCGGTTTCCGTGGACCAGTCCGCGCCGTTGACGCTGGCCTCGCCGCCGCCGGAGATGTCGTCGACGAACTCCGCGCGCACCCACGCCATCCGCGAGCTGATCCAGCTCAGCGTGCCCGCGACACCGAGCGCGAGAGCCCCTTTGCGGGCGGCCTTCTTGTCGGGTTTTGCGGCTGTAGTCATGCGTTAGTCCTCCTCGCCCGCATCAATTCGTACATTCCGGACCGCCTCCATCACCGCGGCGTGGGCCTTGGCGGTGCCCACCACCGCCCCGACTTTGCCAGGCTCCCACGGCGTGCCGTCGCCGGCGGTGGCCACGGCCCCTGCGCTGCGGGCCAGCAGGATGCCCGCGGAGTTGTCCCACACGTGCGGCGAAAAACTCACCGCGGCCTGGTAGATGCCTTGGGCGGCGAACGCTAAGTCGATGCCCACCGAGCCGGAAATCCGCGGGCGCAGGTGCGCCCGGGTCAGCTCCCCTGCCAGATCCAGGCGCTGGTTGGACGGCATGCGCCTGCGGTCGCGGGAGAACAGGGAGCCGACGCCGACGTGCGGCGCGGACGCGGCCTCGTTCACCGGCGGCAGCGCGGCGCCGTTGAGGTGGACCGGCTCACCGTCGATGGCCGTCATCCGCATGTCCAGCAGCGGCGCGTCCACCACCGCCACCACAGGCTGCCGCTCCACCAACAGCGAGACCAGGATCGCGCAGTTGGGGTTGCCGGTGGAATAGTTCGACGTCCCGTCGATGGGGTCCACCACCCAGCAGGCGTGCTCGTCCAGCTCTCCGCCTTGCTCCTCGCCGAACACGCCGATGCCGGTGGCGCCGGTGAGCTTGTCGCGCAGCAGCTCTTCCACCGCCAGGTCCGCTGCGGTGGCGAAGTCGCCGGAGCCCTTGTGCAGGGCGGGTGCGGCGCCGAGCTCGTTGACGAAGATCTCGCGGGCGGCGTCAACCGCCGCCTCCGCGGCCTTGAGGTGCTCCGTCACATCTGCCATCGTGCTACCCCAGCTGCGCGATCCAGTTGCGCAGCACGCCGGCGCCGGCCGCACCGGAGGCTTCGGGGTGGAAACGCGCCGCCCACAGCGGGCCGTTTTCCACCGCGGCCAGCACTTCGCCCGCCCAGCTCAGCTTCGGATAGGCGATGAACTCGTCTTCTTTCAGCTCGAAATCGCGTGCCCCGGTCGCGGCGTTGAACACGAATTCCTGCGCGCCGTCGAGCATCTGCGAACCGTCCGCGGCCGCAACTGCTGTGCGCTCGACGGAAGCATCAAGCTTTACGACGCCTCCCGGCCACTCCCCGAACCCGGCCGCGCCGTCCGCGGCGCGCTCGAACAGCGCGTCCATCGCGGCGCCGACGACAAGCACGGGGCGCGAACCGGCGAGGCGCTGTCCCACCACGCGGTCCACCTGGGTGTTGCGCAGCACCCGCAGCGCCTCGGCGGCGTCGCCGGAGGCGGCCACCACCAGCCCGTCGGCGGCGACGGCGCTCGCCGGGTCCGACGTGATCTCCGCGTCAACCCCCTCAGCCCGCAGCGCGTCACGCAGCGCGCTGACGGCGGGGTCCGCGCCCGCAAACGGGTCGAACACTGCCACAGCCGCGGCTTGTTGGCCGGAGGATGTCTCGCTCATAGGTGCGTAGTCTAGCTCCCGCGCCGGTTACTGGCGCTTGCGCGGGTAGGGCCGCGGCACCTGCACCGACTTCAGGCGCGCGGACAGGTTGTTCACTTCCACCACGCGGTGGCGGCCCAGCTGCCGGTCCAAAAGCGTGATAGCCAGGCCGATGGTGATCACCGCAGAGGCGATGCCGAACACCGGGGCGAACGCCATCTGCGCCACGAGCATGCCGTAGAACGTGGAGCCCAAGCCGGTGCCGCCGTCGAAGCCGATGTTCCAGATCGCAGAGGCCTCCGACGTCTTGTGGCGCGGCAGGCGGTAGAACAGCATCGTCAGCGCCTCGTTTTGCACCCCGCCGAAGCCAGCACCGTAGAACAGCGCGGCGATGAGCATCGTCCACGCCGGCAGCTCCATGGACAGGATCATGGCCATCAGCGCCACACCGACAGCCGCGATGATCTGGCACGGGATGACGACGGAGCCCGGGTAGCCGCGGCGGTCCATAATGCGGCCGGCGACGTAGCGCGCGACCATCGCAGCAAAGTTGAGGACGGCAAGCATCACGCCCGCCAGCGCAGCGCCCGACACCGGGTCGAGCTCGCGCATGGACACCGGCAGGAAGTTCGTGATCGCGCCGTATGCGGTGGTGACAAACATCAAGGCGAGCGCCGGCACGAGCGCGAGGTGCCACATGGGCACGCGCACGCTTTGCTGCGTTTCAGCGTCCGGGTCCGCCGGTGGGATGGGCGGGATAGCCAGGCAGGCCACCAGCGAAACCGCGCCGATAGAGGCGGCGATCACGTACACCGCGTCGTAGCCGATTTTGTCCACCAACGCCAGGCCGGACGGCAGCGCCACCATCTGCGCCAGGCCCACGACCATGCCGAAGATGCCGGTGGCGCTGCCCAGCAGGCGTAGCGGCACGAGCTCGGCGATGATGGCGGCTTCCGCCACGGACAGCGCACCGAAGCCGATGCCGCGGATCGCGCTGACGGTCAGAAGCGGTACGGCGTCCATGCCGAGCATGTAGCCGAACGCCGGGATGCCCAGCAGCAGCGAGGAGATGGCCAGCACCCAGCCGAAGCCGAACGTCTTCAGCGCCTTTGGGGTGAAAATTTGGGTGATCACGGTGGCGAACATGAACACGCCGGTGGACAGCCCTGCCAGGGAGGCCGGCTGGCCAGCGTCGATCACGGCTGTGGGGACCACAGGCAGCAGCAACGCCCACGCCGCGAAGGCCGAGGCCACCGCAACGAGCACCGGGATCAGGCCCCGGGCGCGCCACACATTGGTCAGCGATTCAACTTCCCCACGGGTCAGCGGCTGTTTGGACCATGCCATCTCACATCACCTCCATAAGCGCGAGGGCTGCGAAGAGCAGGGCCATGACAGCCAGAAGCGCTAACACGGCGGTAACCGCGCGCGGTGCTCCGCGTTGGTAGCTGGACCACACTCCGCCGACGAGAATCCCCGCCACAAGGCTGAGCACCACCACCAAAATCGGATTCCCGACAGCGGACACCGCAATGACCTCCTTCACAACCGAGTCGATTCCGCCGACATTGTAGACGCTGCATCGAAATCCACAGCCGCTGCCGTCGGGCGGGGCGTTATGCTCGCTGTATGGGAAAGCACGCTGCACCGGTGGGCCGCCAGCGCCCCGGCGAGGTCACACTCGAGCGCGCCGCCGCCGTATTGGAGGGCCTCGGTTTCAATCCGCTGGTGCGCCCCGACCGCCTGGTTATCGGCGCGCACGCTTTCACCGTTGCGCTGTGGATTGACTACGCCCGCCCGATGGCGCTGGTCATCGACACCGCAGAGCGCATCCCCACCGACTTCGAGCACTCTGCGGCACTCGCCCGCTTCATCAACACGTGGAACCACGACCGGGTGGGCCCGTGGGCAAGTTTCCGCCTCATGGAGTCCGGGGATTTGTGCGCGCGCATGCGCCGGGGCGTGCACATCAAGCATGGGCTTAGCGACGATCAACTGGCCGCCGAACTCGCCGACACCCTCGAGCACGCCGCCGCGTTTTACCGGCAGCTGCGCGAGCGCTTCTTGGACGCGAGCCTGGACCAGCCGCTGCCGCCGCAGCTCATGCGTGCCCAGGACACGGAGGTGCTGCTGGGGCGGCACTCGTCGCTGCGTCACCTGCCCCGCGGGGGACGTCGCGAGGTGTCCACAGCACCGGAGCTCTTCAAAGACGTGGACGGACCCGCCGGCGTGATCGCGCCGGTGGACATACGTGATCTGACCGCCGCGTTGGACGAGTTGGAGTTCCGCTACGGCGTCGGCGAGGACGGCGTGATCGCCACCGGTGTCAACGGTGTGGCGTTCGCGCTGACCATCGACGGCGAACCGGGGCCGCGCTACGCCCGCGTGACCGGCATGTGGGACACCGGCCGCGACGCGCTCGAGGCGTTCTTGCCGCTGTGGTTGGTGTGCAACGACGTCAACGAGCGCACCTGCGCCACCGCCGCCTACCTGCACGAGTTCGACGGCGCCGCCCACATGCACGCCGAATCAACCATGCTCGTGGCGGAAGGCGCAGCGCCGGAGCAGGTCGGCGAGTTTGTCGTTTCGGCGATGGCGGCGTGCCTTGCTGCCATCGACCACGTCAGCCAGCAGACGGCTGGCCATTCCGTGGTGGATTGGCCGGGCAGGCGCTAGCTAGCGCTCTTCTTTGGCGTAGGCCAAAAGGTTGGCGGTCCAGTACACCAGCACTGCCGCGAACGGGCCCGCCGCCCAGGCAGCACCTGGGCGCACGGGCGGCACCATGGTCAGCGTGTCGCCGTCCGAAAGCGCATCGGGCGACGGGAGGGGGTGCACAAGCCCCACTAACCAGCCGCCGAAGATGTAGAGCGCGACCGCGGCTACAGCGCTGACGATGCCGGCCCAAAGCAGCCACGCCACCGACCCGCGGACTTTCCCGCGCTTCGCGGCGATCAGCGCGACTGCCGCCACGACAACACCGGCCAAGGTGGTCAGCAAAGCGAACGAGCCGAAGCCCGCGAACTCGGCGTTGACGGGGCTTTCCGCCTGGTCCACGCGCAGCCCGCCGCCTTCGACCACGCCGATGTAGGCCGGGCGCACCAGCGCCCACACCCCGCCGCCGAGGATGCCCAAAACGCAACCGAGCGCCAGGAGCCCAGCTCCGGCGCTCAGTGCGGATCTACGGATTAGTTGCACAGCTTCCAGCGGCCGTCTTCCTTCTGGAAGATCATGGTCGAGGTTTCCTCGCCCTGGTCGCTCTTCGCGGTCAGGCTTGCGGACGCGCGGTCGCCGTCGATACGCACATCGTCCAGGCTGACCTCGGTCTCCGGCAGGTCGATGCCCTGGCCCTGCTCCTCGGCAAGACGGCTGGCTTCCTGCACCTGCTCCAGGCTCATGCCCTGGCGCTCAAGCTCCTCGAGCATCGGCTCGGTCACGGCCTTGCAGGAGTTTTCCAAGATGGTCGGGGTCCAGTCCGCGAACGAGCCCGGGTTCAGCACGGCACGGGCGGTGTCTTCCATCTCCCGGCGGTCGTCCTCGCTGCCTTTCTCACCGTTAGCCAGCGGCTCGTTGGTGTTTTCCGGCATGCCGTTTTCAAACGGGTTGGCCAGTGTCGGCGGCTGCTCCTCGCCGTCCTGCGCCTGGTCGGACTTCTTCTTGTCGTCCTTGCTTTCCTTCTTCTTTTTTTCCGTCTCGGAGCTCTTCGAAGTCTTTTCCGTCTTCTTCTCGGACGCGTCAGACTTCTCGGATTTTTCCGCAGAGGCTTCCGTGGAAGAGTTCGCGGCGGATGCCTCAGGTGCCTCGGCGGCGGTGGAAAGGCCGCCGGAGGTGCCTTCGTCATCAGACCCGCACGCGGCGAGCGGGAGCACGAGGGCGAGCGCCGCCGTCGTTACTGCCATGCTCTTCTTCGTTTGCAACTTCACGGTATACCTGTACCTCTCGTTGTCGGACCCGCCCGGTAATTCGGCACGGGTTGGCACCAGCGACTGTTTCCTTCTTCGTTTTTCGGTATCAACAATGCAGTCGCGGTGAAGACCTGTCAGAAATAGTACCAACTACTCACTGTCGCTCCCGTTGGACATCTATACAAGCATTCTGGAGGGTTTCTGTGAGTCCGCGTAAAGCCTTTTTGGTCACTCGAAGACGTCACGCGTCTATGTTGGAGGAATGCAGTTAACCCGTGAGCGCATCACCGGCGCGGCGTTGGCAATCCTCGCCGAGTACGGGCTCGCGGACGTGTCCATGCGCCGGGTGGCCACCTCACTTTCGGTCGCGCCCGGCGCACTGTACTGGCACATCGCGAACAAGCAGGAACTCATCGCCTCCATGGCGGAAGAGATTGTGCAGGAGCTTTTGTGCGGCCCCCTGCCGGACCCCGCACGCTTAAGCGGCGAGCTGCGCGAAGCGCTCCTTTCCACCCGCGACGGCGCGGAGGTCGTGGTCGCGGCGGTCAGCCAGCCCGGCTCGCAAGTGCAAAAAGAGTTGGAAACCAGGTTCGCGGCGTCGGTGAGGTCGTGGCTGGGCGAAGCTGCGTCGACAAGCGATGTGCGCGTCGCAGCCCGCGGGTTGCTGCGGCTGACCCTAGGCGACGCGGCGGTGCAGCAAGCCGCCGCGCAGCTGGCGCAGGCGACCGGGGCGGATGAGGAGTCGGACGGCGCGGACGAGCACGCCGCGGCGGTGGCCTTCCTGCTCGACGGCCTAAAGCAAAGTGTCTCAGCGGGCACTAAGCTGTGGCCCCATGAATGAGACCATCGTCTGGCCCGGTTCCTCCTACCCCCTGGGCTCCACGTTCGACGGCGCAGGCACGAACTTTGCGCTGTTCTCCGGTGTCGCGGAGAAGGTGGAGCTGTGCCTCATCGACGACGACGGGGCGGAGACCCGCATCCCGCTGGAGGAAGTGGACAACCACGTCTGGCACGCCTACCTGCCCGGCGTGAGCCCGGGCCAGCGTTACGGCTACCGCGTACACGGGCCGTGGGACCCGCATAACGGTAAGCGCTGCGACCCGAACAAGCTGCTGGTGGACCCGTATGCGCGCGCCTTCGACGGCGAGTTCGACCAGCACTCCTCGCTGTTTTCCTACGACGTGCACGCGGACGAGCCGGGCACGGGTCGCAACGAGGAGGACTCGCTGGGCCACACGATGCTGTCCGTGGTGATCAACCCGTTCTTCGACTGGGGCGACGACCGCGCGCCGAAGATCCCCGAGGGCGAATCCGTCATTTACGAGTGCCACGTCAAGGGCATGACGCAGACTCACCCCGGCATCCCGGAGGACCTGCGCGGAACCTATGCCGGCATGGCGCACCCGGTGATGGTGGACTACCTCAAAGACCTGGGCGTCACCGCGATTGAGCTGTTGCCGGTGCACCAGTTCCTGCAGGACGACCGCCTCAGGGACCTAGGCCTGCGCAACTACTGGGGCTACAACACGTTCGGGTTTTTCGCCCCGGAGAACAACTACGCCTCCTCCACCGCCCCGGGCGACGCGGTCGCCGAGTTCAAGCAGATGGTGCGCGCGTACCACGAGGCGGGCATCGAGGTCATCCTGGATGTGGTGTACAACCACACCGCCGAAGGCAACCACATGGGGCCCACCATCGCGTTCCGCGGCATCGACAACGAGGCGTACTACCGGCTGGTGGACGAGGACAAGTTCCACTACATGGACTACACCGGCACCGGAAACTCCTTCAACGTGCGCTACCCGCACTCGCTGCAGCTGATCATGGATTCGCTGCGCTACTGGGTCACGGACATGCACGTGGACGGCTTCCGCTTCGACCTCGCCTCCACGCTGGCCCGCGAGTTTTCGGACGTGGACCGCCTGGCCACCTTCTTCGACCTGGTGCAGCAGGACCCGGTGGTCAGCCAGGTCAAGCTCATCGCCGAGCCGTGGGATGTGGGCGAGGGCGGCTACCAGGTGGGCAACTTCCCCGCCCTGTGGAGCGAGTGGAACGGCAAGTACCGCGACACCATGCGCGACTTCTGGCGCGGCGAGGACTCCACGCTCGGCGAGTTCGCCTCGCGCCTGACCGGCTCGTCCGATTTGTACCAGCACAACGGCCGCCGCCCCACCGCCTCGATCAACTTCATCACCGCCCACGACGGGTTCACCCTCAACGACCTGGTCAGCTACAACGACAAGCACAACGAGGCCAACGGCGAGGACAACCGCGACGGCGAAAGCCACAACCGTTCCTGGAACTGCGGCGCGGAAGGTGACACGGACGACCCGGAGGTGCTGGACCTGCGTGCGCGCCAGCGCCGCAACTTCCTCACCACCCTGCTGTTGTCCCAGGGCACCCCGATGCTCGCCCACGGCGACGAGATCGCGCGTACCCAGGGCGGCAACAACAACGTCTACTGCCAGGACAACGAGATCGCCTGGATGGACTGGTCCACGCTGGAGGAAGCGTCCGACCTGCACGACTTCACCCGGCGGCTGATCGAGCTGCGCCGCGAGCACCCGGTGTTCCGCCGCCGCCGCTTCCTCGCCGGCGGCGCGCTGGGCGACGATGAGCACGACCGCGAGATCGCGTGGCTCACCCCTGAGTGCACACTGATGACGCAGGACGATTGGAATACCCCGTTCGGTCGTGCTCTGATGGTGTTCTTGGACGGCGACGCCATCGCCGAGCCGGATGCGCGCGGACAGCGCGTGGTGGACGATTCCTTCCTGCTGATGTTCAACGCCCACTACGAAGACATCGACTTCACGGTGCCGGGCGCCGAGTTCGGCGACGAGTGGGAGGTTGTCGTGGACACCACCGAGCCGCTCGGCGTGCGCGAGAACGCGGAGCCGGTCCAGCCCGGCGCGGCTGTGACCGTGGGCCAGCGTTCCACCGTGGTGCTGCGCCGCACCCAACCACCCGCAGGCGAAGGAAATTCGGAGGCCAGCCACTAATGATCACTGCGCACGGCGCAACGTTGACCGTGACCAACGAGGCACTGACCCTCACCCCCACCCCGCTCGCGGCGTCGCTGCGCGGTGGCATTGTGTCCCGCGAGGTGGCCATCGCCGACATCGCCGGCACCACCTCCGTTACGGGTGACGCGTGGACCCGCTCGCGCGTGGACATCGACACCGGCGGCGACACCATGGCCATCTGGTTCGCCCCCGGCGACGATGAGGGCCCGGCCGAGCTTTTAAAGCTTCTCGACGACGCAAGGCACGGCCACGCCCCCGCCACCGGCACCGTGGCCGGCGGCGCCGGCATCCCGGGCTTTTCCTTCGTCGGCTTCGACGTGGAGACCGCGAACCGCCGCTGGGGCTCGATCTGCCAGATCGGCCTGGTGAAGATCGTCGACGGCGAAGAGGTGGACCGTGCGTCCTGGCTGTGCAAGCCGCCGGCGTCGCTGTCGCAGTTCGAGGAGGGCAACGTGGCCATCCACGGCATCACCGAGCAGGACGTCGCCGACGCGCCGGACGTGTGCGACTGCATCCCGAAGATGGCCGAGTTCGTCGGCGACCTGCCACTAGTGGCGCACAACGCCCAGTTCGACGCGTCCGCGCTGCGCGACGCCTGCCAGGCCTCCGACATCGAGGTGCCCCAGATGCTGTTCGCCTGCACGCTCGCCCAGGCGCGCGCCACCAAGCTGGACGTGGCCAACCACCGCCTGCCCACCCTGGCGGAGCACTTCGGCATCACGCTGGACAACCACCACGACGCCTGCGAGGACGCCGCGGCCTGCGCCGGCGTGATGGTGGGCCTGGCGCGCCAGGCCGGCCACACCGGCAGCCTGATGAGCTTCGTGCACGACTCCGGCTTCACGCTCGGCTCAATCGACGCCGCGCGCGTGACCCCGGTGTTGCGCGACCGCTCCGGCGCGGGCCGCGCGATGCAGGCGGAGAAGGCGGCCCAGGGCGGAGTGTCCGCTGCCGTGGCTTTCTCGGCGGCGCCGCAGGGGTCGAATCAGGCGGGACCGGCGAAGCCGTCGCAAAGCAAAGGCTCCCAGCGGCCCTGGCAGTCCGTGGCCACCCCGGACACCGTGCCGGAGCCGAACGCCGACGCGGACCCGAACGCGCCGCTCTACGGCAAAAACGTCACGCTGACCGGCGAGTTCGAGCCGCACGACAAGGGCGAGCTGTGGCAGAAAATCGCCGAGCAGGGCGCGCAGGTGGGCAAGAACGTGACCAAGAAGACCACCGTGCTGGTGGTCGGCGAATGGGCGACGGTGACCTCGAAGGAAAAGCGCGCCCGGGAGCTGCAGGACAAAGGCCAGGACATCCAGATCTGGCAGGCCAGCCAGCTGCTTGAGGCGCTGGGGCTAGACGAACAACCGCCGTTTTAAAAAAGTTTCGGCCTCGAGGGAACCGGGGCGGGTGCGGCTGCGTCTAAGTAGCCATGCAGCTTCTTCAACCAGCACCCGTATCCGCCACGGCGGTCACCTTGCGGCTTGCACGTTTGGACAGCGCGGAAACCCGCGCGTGCATCGCCGCCGGCTTCGGCGCCTCCACCGCATTCATCAGCCTGTCGCCCGGCCTGGTGTGCGTGTTCGACTCTCCCACCGCCACCGGGCTGACGCACCAGGAGGTCGGCGCCGCGGGCGTGAGTGCCCACCAGCTGTGGAACGCCGCGGCGGCCCAGCTGGTCTCGCGCGCGCAGCGCGAGCACGGCGTGGAGTTTCTAGTGCGCTGCCCCAGCGCCGCGCTGGACTTTGAGACGCTCCCGCGCGGCTTCGAGGTGGACGGCCACGGCGCCCCCGCTGCCTGGTGGCTTGCCCACCCGCAGCCGTTTACCCTGCTGCACCGCCACTTCGAGGCCGTGCTGCGTCCGGAGACTGGGCTGACCTACGCCACCCGCGACGGGCGCGAGCTGTTCGTCTTCGACGCTCACGCCGAGGATGTGGCGCGGTGCCTGCCCGGCGCGGACGTGCTGAGCTACTCCGTGGGCTTTCCCCTGCTGTACGGCGACCAATCCCGCTAGGGTGTGGGGCGTGAAGCGCCCGATCACCTCCACCTACCGCCTGCAGCTGCGCGGCCCGCACGCGGATCCGCACGGCCGCGAGTTCGGCTTCGCCCAGGCCGCCGAGCTCGTGCCCTACCTGGCCGAGCTCGGGGTCTCGCACCTCTACCTCTCCCCGATCTTCGCCTCCGCGCCGGAGTCCAACCACAACTACGACGTGATCGACCCGACCGTGGTCAACCCGGAGCTCGGCGGCATTGACGGGCTGCGCCTGCTCGCCCGCGCCGCCCACGACGCCGGGCTGGGTCTGGTGGTGGACATCGTGCCCAACCACCTCGGCGTGGAGGTGCCGCGGCGCAACCGGTGGTGGTGGGACGTGCTGAAACACGGCCGGGCCTCGGACTTCGCGCACTTCTTCGACATCGACTGGGCCGATGACAACGGCGCGGGCGGCAAGATCGCGCTGCCGGTCCTCGGCGCACCAAGCGACACGGATGCGCTGAAGCTGGAACACATCGACGGCGAGGACGTGCTCACCTACTACGACCACGTCTTCCCGCTCGCCCCCGGCAGCTACGCGGGGCTTTCCGACGACCCTGCCGCCGTGCACGAGAGACAGCACTACCGCCTGGAGTTTTGGCGCGACGGCATCATCACCTACCGCCGTTTCTTCTCCATCAACGGCCTGGCCGGCGTGCGCCAGGAAGACGAGGACGTCTTCAACGCCACCCACGCCTGCCTTAGGGAACTTGTGGGCGAGGGGCTTATCGACGGCGTCCGCGTCGACCACCCCGACGGCCTGACCGACCCGTTCGGCTACCTCACTCGTCTTCGCGAGCTCATCGGCCAGGACACCTGGCTGATCGTGGAGAAAATCCTCGCCGCGGACGAGCCCCTGGACCCGCGCCTGAACATCCACGGCACCACCGGCTACGACGCGCTGCGCGAGTTCGACGGCGTCTTCGTCGATGCCGGCGCGGCGGACAGGCTTGGCGAGCTGGCGCGTGAGTACTCGGGCTCCGCCTGGGACGCCGACGCGGTGGAGGCAGCCGAGTGGGAGCTCAAGGCCCGCATCGCCGAGGAGGAACTCGCCGCGGAGGTGCGCAGGCTCGCCCGCGCCGTACGCCGCGACAGCCGCGCAGATACCGAGCTTGCCGAACTCACCGAGGTGCTAGTGGCGCTGGTGTCGCGCATGCCGGTCTACCGCGCCGACTACCGCTCCCTGTCGCGGGTCACCGCAACACTCATCGCGCAACTGGCAGAACTCGGGCACAACCCGGCCGCGCTGGACACGGTCGCCGCAGCGCTCGCCGCCCGCGGCGAGGCCGCCCACCGCTTCGCCCAGGTCTGCGGCGCGGTGATGGCCAAGGGCGTGGAGGACACCCTGTTCTACCGCGCGTGCCGCCTGGTGGCGCTGCAGGAAGTCGGCGGCGCGCCGGGGCGTGCCGGGGTGAGCCAGGCCGAGTTCCACCTGCTGCAGGAGGAGCGTGCCTCGCTGTGGCCGCGCACCATGACCGCGTTGACCACCCACGACACCAAGCGCAGCGAGGACACCCGCGCCCGCATGCTCGAGATCGCGGAGCTGCCCGACGAGTTCGCCCGACTGGTCCGCGACGTGTTCGCGCTGACCCCGCCGCCGGACGAGGCCACCGGGTACTTCCTCATCCAGAACATCCTCGGTGCCTGGCCGCGAGACGGCCGCGCAACCCAAGCATTCACCCAGCGCCTGAAGGCCTACGCCGTCAAGGCCGCGCGCGAGGCGGACCGGTTGACCAGCTGGTACGACAACAACGAAGCGTTCGAGGCCGAGCTGACAGGCTGGGTCGCCCGCCTCACCGACGGCCCCGCCACAGCCCTGCTCGCCGACTTCGCCCGCGAACTCGACCGCGGCGGTGTGGCCGTCTCCCTCGGCCGCAAACTCCTGCAGCTCGTCGGCCCCGGCATCCCGGACATCTACCAGGGCACCGAATTCCTCGACTTCTCGCTGGTGGACCCGGACAACCGCCGCTTCGTCGACTACCAGGCGCTTGGTGCTGGTGAGGGGGCACCGGAGGACGTCGATAAGCAGCGCATTGTGCGCGCCGCCATGCACCTGCGACGCGAGCGCCCGCAGCTCTTCCTCGAAGGCGGCTACCGCGCGATCTTCGCCGCCGGTCCCGCGCGCGAGCATGCGGTGGGCATGGTGCGCACACTTGACGACGCACCACAGGTCATCGCCGTAGCCACCCGCACCCCACTCGCCTTAGAGCGCGCCGGCGGCTGGCGCGGCACCACCCTCACACTACCCGAGGGCACCTGGACGGACCGGCTGACCGGGCGGGAATACTCCGGCACGGTGGAAATGGCGCAGCTGTGCGCCGAACTGCCCGCAGTGCTTCTGACCATGTAAGCTAACCCGCCGTTATGAGCACAGCAAAGCCCGCGAAGCCCCGGAACAAGGCGATGGACGACACCATCGCCCGCCTCGGGTCGACCTACTTTGCCTGGATGCGCGAACACGAGGACGCCGCGACGACGTTTAGGCACGCACTGCACGAACTCATGCGCGACGCCGGCATCAACTTCGACCGCGTGGACGCGCGCGTGAAGTCCTGGACCTCGCTGAAGGAAAAGGCGCGCAAGACGCGCGACGACGGCGAAATGGTCTACCCCGACCCGTGGCACGACATCAAGGACATCATCGGCGCGCGCATCACGGTGCTGCACTCCACCGAAATCCCGGCCGTGCAGCGCCTGCTCGCGGACCAGTTCGAGGTGCTGCGCAGCGTGGACAAGGCCGAGGAAACACGCGTGGCCGGCGGCTTCGGCTACGGCTCCCACCACATGATCATGCGTGTCCAGGAGCAGTCCGAAGGGCTGGAAGAGTACGTCGGCCAAGTCTTCGAGGTGCAGATCCGCACCGTGCTGCAGCACGCCTGGGCGGAGTTCGAGCACGACATCCGTTACAAGCGCGCCACCAAGGACCTGGACCCGCAGGTGGACCGCGCCTTCACCCTGGCGGCGGGCCTGATCGAACTGGCGGACCAGCAGTTCGACCAGATCGCCGCGCTGGCGAACCCGGAGGACCCGGCCGACAAGGTCAACACCGAAGTGGACGCGGAGATTTCGCCCGAGACCTTGCCAGGCATCCTCACCGTCCTGCTGGGCAACCAGTTCCCGCTCTCACGCGCCGGCGACTACCGCTTCTGCACCGAACTTCTGCGCGCCCACGGCATGGAGCACGTCTCCGACGTCGCGGAGCTGACCAACCCGGCGGACATCGAGGCGATCTCGAACTCGCTGTCCTACCCCTTCGTGCCGGGCCAGGTACGCATTGTCGACGACCTGCTGCTCAACCGCTACGGCACCGAGCACATCGAGCGCACCTGGGACGCCGGCAACCGCCCGCAGGTGCGGCGCAAGCGCCTGACCAGCCGTTTGGGTCTGCTGCGCGGCGAGTAGGTCAGCTGCGCCGGCCCATCAGCCGGTCGATCTCGCGGCGCTCCTTCTTCGTCGGCCTGCCGGTGCCGCGGTCGCGCACCGGCGGGGCGGCGAACAGTTCGCGCGGCGGGGGCGGCGGCGAGTGGTCGATGTAGCAGGAGCGGGCAACGGGCGCACCGACGCGCTTGCTCACCGTCGCGGCCACCTCGAGGATGTACTCGCGGTGGTCCTTCCACACGCGCACAGTCTCCCCCGGCACGACCTGCTGGGCGGGCTTGACGGCCTTGCCGTCGATTTTCACGTGCCCGGCGCGCACCGCGTCCGCGGCTTGGCTGCGGGTTTTGAAGATGCGCACGGCCCACAGCCAGGCGTCGATGCGCACCGCCGCCATGGTTGGCTGGGTCAAGCTAGTACTGGTCCTTGTGGTTGACGATTCGCTGCACCTTGTTCCAGTTGGTGAACCCGCCGGCGACAGCCACGACGAGGCCGAGGAACAGGAAGGTCCAGGAGCTGAAGATAAGGCCGAACGCGATGCCTCCGGCCACGCCGCCGCCGGCCCACAGGACGGCGTTGCGGGAGTACTGGCGCACGGCGGCCTTGCGCTGTGCGATCGGGTCATTGGGGCGCGGCTGCATCGTCATGAGGCCTAAGTGTAGCGCCTTACGCGCCGCGTTCGACCCAGCGGTAGCCGGCCTCTTTCATCTCGGCGCCGCCGTGGGTGACGGCGGCGAGCAGCGCGTCCACACGCTCGCGCTCCCCCGGTGCGAACGCCAGGGTGTAGGCGGCGGCGCGTCCGTATTCCACGTCCACGACGTCGATGCCCGCGGTGCGCAGCTCGGATTCGATGCGGCCGGCTTCGGCGTGCGGGAAGTCCACGGTGCCCAGCTCGCGGACCTCGCGCGTGACGCGGGTGACCTGCTCGAGCGTGTCGGCCACGGATTCTGTGTAGGCGCTGACCAGCCCGCCGGTGCCGAGCTTGATGCCGCCGAAGTACCGGATCGCAACCGCCACCACGTCTTGCATGCCGGAGCCTTTAAGCACCTCCAACATGGGTTTGCCGGCGGTGCCGGAGGGCTCGCCGTCGTCGGAGGAGCGCTCGATGGGCTGCGCGCCGTCTTGGTGCACGATGAACGCGGAGCAGTGGTGGCGCGCGTCCGGGTACTCCTCGCGCGCGGCGGCGATCACCGCACGCGCTTCTTCTTCAGTGGTCGCGCGGGCGACCCAGCCGATGAAGCGGGAGCGCTTGACCTCGAACTCGTGGGTGACCAGCTCCGCCGCGGGGCGTACGTATGCCTGCTCCATCTAGCCCGCCACGATGTAGTCGTACTCCGGCGTGCCCGGCTCCAGGCGGCGGCAACCGATCGGCGAATCCTCCATGCGCTCCAGCAGCGGGCCTAAGTCCTCGGCGTGGGCGAGCTCGATGCCCACGAGCGCGGCGCCGGTTTCTCGGTTGTTCTTTTTCAGGTACTCGAACAACACAATGTCGTCTTCCTCGCCCAGGATGTCGTTGAGGAAGTGGCGCAGCTGGCCTGCCTCCTGCGGGAAGTTGACCAAGAAGTAGTGGCGCAGCCCCCGGTGCACCATGGAGCGCTCCATCACCTCGGCGTAGCGCAGCACGTCGTTGTTGCCGCCGGAGATGATGCACACCACGGTCGAGCCGGGCGCCAGCTCCCCCAGCCCCAGGCCGGCCACGGACAGCGCGCCGGCGGGCTCGGCGATGATGCCTTCGTTTTGGTACAGCCCGAGCATCTCCGTGCACACGGCACCCTCGTCCGCGGTATAGAGCTCGGTGGCGTCGCGGTGCGCGTTGAAGACCTGCCACGGGATCTCGCCGATGCGCTTGACCGCGGCGCCGTCCACGAACGGGTCGATGGTCCCCAGGGTGACGGGCTCGCCGGCCTCGCGCGCTGCGCCTAACGACGCCGCGCCTATCGGCTCCACCCCAACCACCTTCGTCGCAGGCGACATGTCGGCGAGGTAGGACAGCACGCCGGAGAGAAGCCCGCCGCCGCCCACCGGCACCAGCACCGTGTCCAGCTCTTTGCCCAGGCTGGCTAGCTGCGCCACGATCTCGGCGGCGACGGTGCCCTGGCCGACGACGGTGTCGCGGGAATCGAACGGCTCAATCACTGTCGCCCCGCGTGCCGCGGCGTCCTCGCGGGCGGCCTGCGCGGCCTCATCGAACGTGTTGCCCGTGACCACAAGCTCGATGGCGTCGCCGCCGTGGACGCGGATGCGGTCGCGCTTCTGCTTCGGGGTGGGCTTGGGCACGAAAATCTTGCCCTGGATGCCCATCGCGCGGCAGGCGTAGGCCACGCCCTGGGCGTGGTTGCCTGCGGACGCCGCCACCACCCCGGTGGCGCGGGCCTCCTCGCCCAAGCGGGAGATGCCGTAGTAGGCGCCGCGAATCTTGTACGAGCGCACGTCCTGCAGGTCCTCGCGCTTGAGGTAGACCTCCACGCCGTACTGCTGCGACAGGCGCGGGCAGTACTGCAGCGGGGTCGGCGAAATCACCGATGAGATCCGGCCCTGCGCGAACCGGATGTCGGCTGCGTGGACTTCCTCGAAGGCGGAGTCGGACGTGTTCGGTGTGGCTGTGCGCATGGTTAGCGAGTCTACAACTGCCCCGCTCGTTCACTCCCCCTTCACCTCGCCGTTACTTCGTGCCCACCTTCAGGCTGTACACAAGAACGCGTACTCGTTTTTGCAGCGTCCCCGAAAGGTCCACCCATGTCTGGAAACCGTATGTCCCGCACCGGCCTCGCCGCCGCGTGCGCTACTGCCCTCACCCTCGGCCTTGTCTCCCCGGCAACCGCCGCCGTTGTTGCGGAGCCGGTGAAGGACCTTGCCGACGGCGCCACCGCCGATATCTCTGTGCTGGGTTCCTACGGTGCGGGCGCGTTTAATGAGTCCGCCGCCGAAATCGTCGCCTTCCACGCCGACTCCAAGCGCATCCTCACCGTCAACGCGCTGTCCGGCAAGATCGACGTCCTCGACGCGGCAGACCCCGCCAAGCCCACCAAGGTCGGCGAGGTCTCCGGCGGCGAGAACACCACCATCAACTCCGTCGCAGTGCGTAACGACGGCCTCGCGGTCGCCGCCGTCGAGCCAGAGAACAAAACCGACGCCGGTGAGCTGATCTTCTTCGACGCCGGCGCCGAGAAGCCCGGCACCGTGCTTGGCCGCGTGGGCGTCGGTGCCCTGCCGGACATGGTGACCATCACCCCGGAGGGCGACTACGCGCTGGTGGCGAACGAGGGCGAGCCTGCTGAGGATTACTCGGTTGATCCGGAGGGCAGCGTATCCGTCGTAAAGCTTCCTGCTTCTGTTGAGGCCGCAACGCAGGCCGACGTGCGCACCGCAGACTTCCGCGCCTTCGAGGGCACCCTGGCGGACAAGGGCGTGCACATCTACGGCCAGGTGGGCGCCTCCACCACGGAGGCGCAGAACCTCGAGCCGGAGTACATCGCCGTCGCAGGCGGCAAGGCATACGTGACGCTGCAGGAGAACAACGCCGTCGCCGTGGTGGACATCGCCTCTGCCACCGTCGAAGATGTGTGGCCGCTGGGCTACACCGACCGCCGCGAGGTGCCGATGGACATCTCCGACAAGGACGGCAAGATCAACATCCGCACAGCGCCGGTCAAGGGCATCCTGCAGCCGGACTCCATCGCCGCCTACGAGGTCGACGGCACTACCTACCTGGTCACGGCCAACGAGGGCGACGCGCGCGACTGGGAGGCCTACTCCGAGGAAGAGCGCATCAAGAAGCTGGGCGGCAAGAAGCTGGCCCCGATCTGCGAGGGCTACGCGGGCATGACCGCCGACGAAATCGAAGAGTTCCAGGCCGACGAGAACGCGGGCCGGTTGAAGATCACCACCGCATTCGGCCTGAATGAGGAGAAGAACTGCTACGAGGACCTCTACACCTACGGCGGCCGCAGCTTCTCCATCTTCACCGCGGACGGCAAGCGCGTGTTCGACTCCGGCGCTGAGTTCGAGGAAATCACCGCGAAAATTCTTCCGGAGTACTTCAACACCAACCACACGGACAACGAGTTCGAGTCCCGCTCCGATGACAAGGGCCCAGAGCCGGAGGGCGTCACGCTCGGCGAGATCAACGGCCGCACCTACGCCTTCATCGGCTTCGAGCGCCTCGGCGGCGTGATGGTCTACGACATCACCGACCCGGCGAAGCCGGCCTACACCGCCTACATCAACAACCGCGACTTCTCCATCAACATGGAAGAGCTCGCAGAAGAGGGCGACGACGCCGTGAAGGCCGGTCTGGAGAAGGTCGGTGACTTGGGCGCCGAGGGCCTCACCTTCGTCCCGGCGAAGGATTCCCCGAACGGCGAGAACCTTCTCATCGTGGGCAACGAGGTCTCCGGCACCACCACCGTGTTCCAGGTGGACTCCCTCATTGAGGCACCCGCCGAGCCCGCACAGCCGGGCACGAATGGTGAGGGCAGCTCCCTTTCCAAGGGCGGTGTGATTGCCATCGCACTTGCTGCCGTGGCCCTTGTCATGGGCGCACTCGGCGCACTGGGCAACGTTGTGAACTCGATGTTTGCCAAGTAAACCCAAAGCGGCGGCCGACTGTTGTCCATGAAATTAACGCCGCCGCTTCACTACATTTTTAACGATAAACCTGCTAGGTTCATCGGGGTGTCATGTCGGGCACAGCGCCCACATCGACTGTTTTGGATCTTCTACGAGGAGAATTAGAGAACATATGAAGCGTATTTCCACCGCAGCCGTGGCTGCCGCTACCGCCCTGTCCCTGGCCACCGTCCCGGCTATGGCTCAGGAGAACACCGCAGCTGCAACCACCACCCCGGCTGCAGCCACCACCTCCCCGGCAGCCACCACCTCCCCGGCAGCCACCACTCCGTCCCAGCCGTCTGAGACCACCACGCCGGCTACCACCCAGCCGTCCCAGCCGTCTGAGACCACCACCCCGGCAACCACTGAGCCGTCTCAGCCGTCTGAGACCACCACCCCGGCAACCACCCAGCCGTCTCAGCCGACGACCACCACCACGAAGCCGCAGCAGCAGAAGCAGAGCTCCGGTTCCTCCCAGGGCACCCTGGTCGGCATCTTCTCCGGCACCCTCGGTGCCGTGCTGACCACCTCGTTGATCGTGTTCTCCGACCCGCGTGGCGCGAACAAGATCATCGACATGGTCAACGCTCAGTTCGGTCTGGGTCTGCCGCACCTGCACACCCCGAAGGTTGAGCTGCCCAACTTCCAGCTCCCGAACCTCCCCTTCTAGCCAATCCGCTCTCTTTCGCCTGAGGAAGGTCAATCAATGAAGTCCCGTTTCGTAGCCGTGTCTTTCGCGGCAACCGCAATCGCAGCCGGCTCCCTCGCGGGTGCCGCAGCCGCCGCCGAAGCTGATACTTCGACGACGACCACGTCCACCACTGCCGAGCCGTCCACCACGGCTACGCAGGATTCCAAGACGACCACCACGGCGCCCTCTACGACCAACGAGCCGGCCCCCACCAAGAAGTCCCCGGCGGTGGTTGAGCCGTCCGGCACCGCCACCACCCCGGCTACTACCACTACGCCGGCCACCACGACGGCCACCACCAAGGTGACCGGCCCCGACGCCCTGACCAATACCACGACGCCGACCTACACCCCGCCGGCATGGCTGCAGCCGTCCTCCTACGAGGAGCAGGCGCTCGAAGTGATCGGCAAGATCTCGCTCTGGGTCACTGCACTCGCAGCAGCGATCAGCTCCCTGATGGTGGTTGTGGGCGCTGTCCCGGGCCTGAAGGAAAACCTCAAGCAGCTGACGGGCAAGAACTAAGAGCCTGTAGCACAAACGCGAAGCCCGCCCGGTTTTACACCGGACGGGCTTTCCGCTTCTCTAGGGCCAGGCGCTAGCCCAAGATCCCGGCGCCCAGGGTCGCCTTCAAGTCACCCATCAAACTGGCTGAGCGGTTCACACGCAGGTGGTCGCCCAGAATCATCAGCTGGCTATGTTCGCCGTTGACGAGATTCAAATAGACGTCGGAGTCGCCGGCGTTGTTCACCAGCACCCCCTTGAGTTTTGCGATGTTTTCCGCGGTGCACTGGTCCGTGCGCATAGTCAACCGCAGCGGCAGGCCCGCACCGTTTCCGGGGCCAAGCTCGGGCACCTTCACGTCGTCACCGAATAGGCTCATGCGGTCGTCGCGGATGGACACGTGCGCCTTGACCAGGATGATGTTGTCCTCCACGATCTGCGGCGCGACCAGCGCGTACACTTTGTTGAACAGCAGCACATCCACCTGCGCGCCGTGGTGGTCCTCGATGGTCACAATCGCCCACGGCGAGCCGTCCTTCTTGGAGAAACGGCGGTCCACGGTGGAAATCAGGCCGCCGATGGTCACCTCTGCCCCGTTGCGCATCTCTCCGGAGAGGATGGTGGTCAGCTGGGTATCCGTCTGCGCGTCGATAGCTTCCTCGAAGCCGTCGAGCGGGTGTCCGGAGACATACAGGCCAAGCATCTCCCGCTCGAGTGCGAGTTTGTGTTTGCGGTCCCATTCATCGTCGGGCACTTCGATGGTGAACGCGGAGTTGTCGGCACCGTCTTCCCCACCGAAACCGGCGAAGAGGTCGAACTGCCCCTTGTCCGCCGCCTTCTTTGTGGCGAGGACGGAGTCGACGGCGTCTTCCTGGATGAGCATCAGCCCCTTGCGCGGGTGCTCCAGCGAGTCGAACGCGCCGGCCTTGATCAGCGATTCTGTGATTCGCTTGTTGCAGGCCGCCAGCTCGATCTTGTCCAGGTAGTCGGAGAAGCTGGTGAACGCTCCTTTTTCCTTTCTGGTCTTCTTGATGGACTCCACCACTTCCACGCCGACGTTGCGCACGGCGGCAAGCCCGTAGCGGATGTCGTCGCCGACAGCCATGAAGTTCTCTTCGGACTCATTGATGTCCGGCTGCAGCACGCTAATGCCCAGGTGACGGCAATCCGACAGGTAGATCGCGGACTTGTCCTTCTTGTCGCCCACGGAGGTCAAAAGCGCAGCCATGTACTCAGCGGCGTAGTTCGCCTTCATGTAGGCCGTCCAGTAGGACACCAGCGCATAACCTGCGGCGTGGGACTTGTTGAACGCGTACGACGCGAACGGCTCGATGGTGCCCCACAGCGCGTCCACGGCCTCCTTGGAGTAGCCGTTGGAGAACATGCCGGCGGAAAACGTCTCGTACTGCTTCGCAAGCACCTCCGGCTTCTTCTTACCCATGGCCTTGCGGAAGCCGTCTGCTTGGCCGGCCGTGTAGTTCGCCACCTTCTGCGAGATGTTCATGATCTGCTCTTGGTAGACGATCAGGCCGTAGGTTTCGTCCAGGATCTCCTTGAGCGGCTCTTCCAGCTCCGGGTGGATCGGCGTGATCGGCTTGCGCCCGTTTTTGCGGTCCGCGTAATCCCAGTGGGCGTTCACACCCATCGGGCCCGGGCGGTACAACGCCAGCGACGCGACAATATCGTTGAAGCCGGTCGGCTTCATGCGTTTGAGCAGCTCCTGCATGCCGCCGGAATCCAGCTGGAACACGCCCAGGGTCTCGCCGCGTGAAAGCAGCTCGTAGACTGCCTGGTCGTCGGTGTCCAACGCCTCGAGGTCGATGGTTTCGCCGCGGTTTTTCTTCACGTTCTCCAGCGCGTCGCCGAGCACGGTGAGGTTGCGCAGCCCCAGGAAGTCCATCTTCAGCAGGCCGATGGCCTCGCACGCCGGGTAGTCCCAGCCGGTGATGATCGCCCCGTCGGCCGGGCGCTTCCACATCGGGATGTGCTCCATCAGCGGCACCGACGCCATAATCACCGCGCACGCGTGCACGCCCGCCTGGCGCACCACGCCCTCGAGACCGCGCGCCGTCTCATAAATCTTGGCCACGTCCGGATCCGTCTCAATCAGCGAGCGGACCTCCGCGGCCTCGGTGTAGCGCTCGTGCTCCGGGTCGGTGATGCCGGACAGCGGAATGTCCTTCGCCATGATCGCCGGCGGCAGCGCGCCGTTGATGCGGTCCGCCATTTGGAAGCCAGGCTGGCCGAAGTTCACCTTCGCCGAGTCCTTAATCGCCTGCTTCGTCTTCACCGTGCCGAAGGTGATCACCTGGGCGATCTTGTCCTCGCCCCAGCGCTCGGCGGCGTAGGTGATCATCTCGCCGCGGCGGCGGTCGTCGAAGTCGATATCGATATCCGGAGCGGACGGGCGCTCCGGGTTCAGGAATCGCTCGAAGAGCAGGCCGTGCTCCATCGGGTCGATGTTGGTGATCGTCAGCGCATACGCGACCAGGGAACCCGCCGCGGAACCACGGCCCGGACCGACGCGGATGCCGATCTCGCGGGCGTGCTTAATCAGCTCCGCCACGATGAGGAAATACGACGGGTAGCCCTTCATGTCAATGACGTCGATCTCGTAGCTCGCGCGCGTGAGGTACTCCTCCGGCACCTCTCCCCCGTCGAAGCGATCCTCCAGCCCGCGCTGGACTTCCTCGCGCAGCCACGTGGTCGGCGTGTGCCCCTCCGGCACATCGGCGATCGGCATACGGTCGTGCGGGTGCTCCTCCCACAGCTCGCCGTAGTCGCCGACGCGCTCCGCGATCCACAAGGTGTTGTCGCAACCGTCCGGCACCGTGGAATCCCATAGCTCGCGCATCTGCTCCGCAGACTTGATGTAGTAGCCGGTGCCGTCAAACTTGAAGCGGTCCGGATCGAGCAGCGTCTTGCCGGTCTGCACGCACAGCATCGCCTCGTGCGCCGGCGCCTGGGACTCGAGCACGTAGTGGCAGTCGTTGGTCACCAGCGGCGGCAGATCCAGAGCCTGGCCGATGCGCAGCAGGTCCTCGCGCACGCGCCGCTCGATGTGCAGGCCGTGGTCCATCAGTTCCAGGAAGTAGTTGTCCTTGCCGTAGATGTCCTGCCACATCGCCGCGGCCTCCAGCGCCGAGTCGTACTGGCCCAGGCGCAGGCGCGTCTGCACGTCGCCCGACGGGCAGCCCGTGGTGGCGATGATGCCGTCCGCGTGCTCCGCAATCAGCTCCGCGTCCATGCGTGGCCACTTACCCAGCTGCCCCTCGTAGGAGGCCAACGACGACAGCTTGAACAGGTTGCGCAAGCCCGTCGCGTTTTCCGCCAACATCGTCTGGTGCAGGTACGCGCCGGACGCGGAAACGTCGTCACGCTTCTGATCCGGGGTGCCCCACAGCACGCGCTTCTTGTTGAAGCGGGACTCAGGGGCCATGTACGCCTCGATGCCGATGATCGGCTTGACCCCGGCATCCACCATGCGCCGGTAAAACGCGTTCGAGCCGAACATGTTGCCGTGGTCGGTCATGCCCACCGCGGGCATGCCCTGGCGCACCACTTCGTCGGCGAGCATGTCCACCTTCGCCATGCCGTCCAGCATGGAAAATTCGGTGTGGTTATGCAGGTGCACGAAGGAGGATTTTTTGGCCATGCGGCTCATCTTAGACGGCGCGCCGACACGCGCGAATCCCCTCGAAAACCAGTGCGGTTACTCGTACCGGAGGGCGTCGATAGGCTGCATCTTCGCCGCCTTCGAGGCGGGGTACGCGCCGAAGAACACGCCTGTGGCGAGCGAGAACAGCAGCGCGAAAATCACGGCGCTCAGCGGCGGCCACGTCAAGTCCAGCACCGCGGAGCTTGCGATCATGCCGATCGCGCCGCCGAGGATCACACCGATGATGCCGCCGATGAGGCAGACCAGCATCGCCTCGACGATGAACTGCACACGGATGTCATTCTGCGTCGCACCCAGGGCCTTGCGCACACCGATCTCGCGGGTGCGCTCGGTGACCGTGATGAGCATGATGTTCATCACGCCGATGCCGCCGACGAGCAGCGAGATGCCGCCGATGGCGGACAGCACCGTGGACAGCGTGCGGAAGATCGTGGTCAGGCCCTCCAGGCTCGCGGAGATGTCGAAAACCTCAGCCTCGTAGTTCTCGTTGCCTGCGTACTTGCGGTCCAGGTAGGACTGCAAATCGTTGCGGAAGACCTCCGGGTCTTCTTCAGGAGAGGAGCGCACGCTAAACGACGGCGTCCAGCTGGCGTCCACCCCTACCCTGTCAGCCGCGGTGGCCGGAATGAAGATCTCCGCGGCTGCGGACTGCCCGAACGCGGGGTCCTTCTCCGCCCGCTCCAGCACACCGACGATGGTGAACACGCTGGTGGTGCCGTCCACGTCCACGTCGAAGCGGGAGCCGAGGGCGGCGGCAGAATCGCCGTCGAAAAGCGCCTCGACAAGCTCCGGCGAGACCACCGCGACGGGGCGGCGGCCGTCGAGCATGTCCTGCGTGATGCCGCGCCCGTACTGCACCTTCAGGCTGCGCAGGTCTAGCGAGCCGGTCAGCGCGGGGTTGATGCCGACGGAGACGGAATCGTCGCCGGTGCTGGCCTCGCCCTGGCCGGAGACGTCGATGTCCACGCCGCGGATCCGGTCGCCGAATGTGGAGGACAGGTCGTTGAGGTCGTCCAAGCTCATGCCGTCGCGCTCCTCCGACGGTGGGGCCATGCCGAAGCCCGCGAACGGGTCGTCGCTGCCCTCGCCCTCCTCGGGGCGCTCGTGGATCATGACCGGGTAGGTGGTGGTTCCGGCGTCTTCGAGGCCGCCCATGACGTCGTTTTCCAGGGCGCGGCCGAGCGTCATAATGATGATCACGGCCATGATGCCGATGATGATTCCCAGGAGTGTCAGCAGCGAGCGCAGCTTGTTCGTGTTCAGGCTGGACATGGCCAGCCGCATGGATTCGCGGATGTTCATCTAGCTCGCCCCTCCCGGTTGACGCACGCCGGCGATGCGGCCGTCCATCATTTCCACCACGCGTCCGGTCTCTTCGGCGAGCTCCGGGTTGTGGGTAATGAACACGATGGCCTTGCCCAAGTCCTGGTTCAGCTCGTGGAACAGGTCCATCACCATGCGGCCGGTCTTCGAGTCCAGCGCGCCTGTGGGCTCGTCCGCGAGAAGCAGATCCGGGTCGTTGGCCAGGCTGCGCGCGATGGCCACGCGCTGCTTCTGGCCGCCGGAAAGCTCGTTCGGATTGTGGTGCAGGCGGTCGCCCATGCCCATCCGGTCCAGCAGCTCGGCGGCGCGCTCGTCGCGCTCCTTGCGCTCCACACCGGCGTACATCATGGGCATGGCCACGTTCTGCAGCGCGTCCATGCGCCCGATCAGGTTGAAGTTCTGGAAGATGAAGCCGATGTTCTTGCTGCGGTAGGACGCGAGCTCTTTGTCTTCCTTGGCGTAGACCGGCTCGCCGTTGAAGGCGTAGGCACCCTCCGTGGGCCTATCCAGCATGCCGATCAGGTTCATCAACGTGGACTTGCCGCAGCCGGACGGGCCGACGATGGAGACGAACTCGCCCTGGTCGGCGTAGAAGTCCACCCCGTGCAGCACCGTCAGTTCGCTGGGTTCGCCCTCGTTGTAGGTTTTGACCACATTGCGCATGTCGATGAGCAGGCCGGAATCGGCCATGCCGCCGTGCTTGGAAGCCTCCGTCATCTACTGCTGCCCCTCGGCGGCCTCGGCGGCACGACGGGTGCTGGTGACCGTCACCGTGGCCGTGGTGCGCTCTTTCTTCTCCCGCGCCTGACGCACCTGGTCCGGGTTGAAGTTCGGGTCCGTGATCTCCACGCTCTCGCCAAGGCGGCCCTGGTACTCATCCGGCCAGTTGATCACGATGTCGCCCGGCTTGAGCTCGCCGCCGGTGACTGCGACGTCCACGTCGTTGGAGGCGCCGGTCTTCACCTTGCGCTCCTCGACGGTGCCGGATGTGGCGTCGTCGCCGTCCGTGGCCAGCACGAGCACCTTCTGGTCGTTGTCCTCGCCGTAGACGGCGTCCAGCGGCACGTTCAGCGCGTCCTTCGCCTCGGCGGTGATGATCTCCGCTCGGGCGGAACCGCCGAGCAGCAGGCCTTCCTTGTCGCCGGTGACCTCGATCTCCACCGGGAAGGTCACCTCGCTGGACTTGTTGTTGCCCTGCTGCGGCATACCTTGCATCGGGTTCTGGTTGCCGCTGGCAACGGAATCGGACGCCGGCGCGATACGGGTGACGCGGCCCTTAAACGTCTTCTTGCCGGTGGCGGTGGTGGTGAACTCCACCCGGTCGCCCTCCTTGACGTTGGGGACGTCCGACTCGCGCACGTCGGTGCGGATGACCAAGCGGGAGTCATCCGCGATGGTGAGCAGCTTGCCCTGCGGGATGTCGCCCTCGCGCACGTCCACGCTGGTAACCAGGCCCGCCATCGGGGCGTAGATGGTGGATTCGCGCACCTGGTACTCCAGGGTGCCGTCACCGTCGCCGAGCTGGGCAGTTTCCGCCTGGCGCGTGGCGGAATCCAGCTGCGCCTGCAGCTGGTTACCCTCCTGCGCCGCCGCGGACCGCGCCGCAGCTAGGCCCGCCTGCGCGTCCTGCAGCGCGGCCCTGGCCTCTTCGACGCTCAAGCCCGCGCCCACGGCCGCGCCGCCGCCAGCACCGCCGCCAGCGTTCTCTCCCGTCAGCTGCGCGAGCTGCTCGGGGCTCAGCTGTCCAGGCTGGCCGGGCTGCTCCGGAGCCGGCGCGGCCGGCGCTGCCGGTGGCTCCGGTGGCTGCGGCGCGGCCGGGGGCGCTGTCCTGATGCCGAGGTTCGAGGAAATGCCGCCGGCTGCGTGCTCGACGGCCGCGATGCCGCGGTTGACAATGCGGGCTCCGCCGTTCGCGGCCACGGCCGCGTCGTACGCCGCCTGCGCCTGGTTGACCTGCGCCTGGGCGGCACGGATGGCCTCGTTAGTGCCGTTGTTCACGCTCTCCTGGTGGGCGTTAAGCGCCGCGCGGGCCTGGTCCACCTGCGCTTGGGCGTCCGCCTGCGCGTTGGCCTGCTGCTTTTGCTGGACCTCCAGCTGGCGTTCCAACTGCTCCGAGTTCATGGATGCCAGGAACTGCTGCGGCTGCACACGGTCGCCCGCCTTGACTGCCACCTTTTCCACCTCGGACTGCACCGGGGTGGAGATGTTCACGGAGCGGATCGGCTCGATCGTGCCGTTGACCACAACGCTGTCGGATACGCCTTCGTTGGTGGCCACGGTGTAGTCGCCGGGGTTCAGGCCCGCCCCCTCGGCACCGTCGTCGCTGCCGCCGCCGAATCCGCAAGCGCCGAGGAAGAGTGCGGAGGTTGTCACCAACGCAAGCCCTGCTCGGGTAAGACGCTTGTGTCCGGTTGAGTTTTCGGTAGAGGAAGTCAAGAGCTCTCCTTGCCTAAAGGTGCAAAACGGGCCTGCGTACAACTCCGCAAACTATACACCCCAACGTGTCGCAGAAGGAGTGATGGAAAACGCTCCCCACACCGCATCCGCTGGCAGCATTTCCACAGCCAGGACCGTGTCCGTGGCGTTAATCCGCTCTAGTTGCGTGCGCGGGGCAAACACTACTGCTCCGGCGATTGGGGAGGTGGTGGCGGACCGGAGGACGTCGATACGCATTTTGCCTATCGACGCCTCCGGGACCACCACCGGAGCCACCCCCGGAACCACCAGCGCGCTCACGCGCGGGGCGGGCTCGAGTGCCGCGGCAGCATCGTCGGGGTCAAGCGGCCGGTCGAAGGTGACCAACGCGAAGGAGGCCTCATCGTGGTCGAGAGTTGCGGCGGCGCGCTGGACGTACTGCTGCGCGGTCTCCCCCTCCTCCGGGCCGAGCTGGTCTCCTTGCAGCACTGGCGGGGCGGGCGGGTTGGCCTCGCCGACGAGCCAGAACCCGGCCACGAGCGCGAGCACCAGGGCGAGTGCGCGCATCTAGCCGTTCCGCACTTTATCCAGCGCTGTGCGCAGATCCTTCGGGTACTCGGAGGAGACCTCCATGTACTCGCCGGTGCGCGGGTGGGTAAAGCCCAGCTTGGTGGCGTGCAGCCACTGGCGCTTCAGGCCCAGCTCCTTGGCCAGGTTCGGGTCGGAGCCGTACATGGGGTCGCCCACGCAGGGATGCCCCACCGAGGACATGTGCACGCGGATCTGGTGTGTGCGCCCGGTTTCGAGGTGGATGTCCAAAAGACTCGCGCGGCGGAATGCCTCGATGACGCTGTAGTGGGTCACGCTCGGGCGGCCGTCCTGGGTGACGGCGAACTTCCAGCCTGCAGACGGGTGGCGCGCAATCGGCGCGTCAATGGTGCCCTCGATCGGATCCGGCAGCCCCTGGACCAGCGCGTGGTAGGTCTTGTCCACCGTGCGCTCCTTGAAGGCGCGCTTGAGCACGGAGTAGGCGGGCACGCTCGCCGCCACGATCATCACGCCGGAGGTGCCCACGTCCAAGCGTTGCACAATGCCCTGGCGCTCCGGGGGCCCGGCGTCCGGCAGGGTAAAGCCCATCGCCTGCAAACCTCCCACCACGTCCGGGCCTTCCCAGCCCAGCGTGGGGTGCGCGGCCACGCCCACCGGTTTGTCCACGGCGATCACGTCCGCGTCCTGGTAGAGGATCTCCAGTCCCTCCACCAGCTCGGTCACCGGCTGCGGGGCGCGCTTCGGCTCAGGCAGGGTGACTTCCAGCATCGCGCCTGTGGCGACGCGGTCGGACTTTTGGGCGGCAGCTCCGTCGACATGCACATCGCCCTCCGCCGCCATCTCGGAGGCGACGGAGCGCGACACACCGAAGAGTTTGGCGATCGCCGCGTCCACCCGCATGCCCTCAAGCCCCTCCGGCACGGGCAGGGCCCTGAACTCACCGCCCACGTTCGCCTCCCTTCATCTCCGCCGCGAGCGTGCCCAAAATGAACACCACCACCCCGACGGTGATCGACGCATCGGCCAAGTTGAACACCGCGAAGTTTCCTACGGAGATGTAGTCCACCACGTGGCCGAACCAGAATCCGGGGTCCCGGAACAACCGGTCTGTCAGGTTGCCCAGCGCGCCCCCGGCCACCAGCGCCAGGCCCAGCGCCTCCCACTTCGAGGTCATGCGCGGCCCGAACCACAGCGCACCCAGCACGAAAGCCAGCTGGATCGCGGTGAACAACCAGGTGAGGTTCTCCCCCATGGAAAACGCCGCGCCGGAGTTGAACAGCAGGTAGAAGCGGAACCAGTCCCCGATCACCGGCTGCGGAACGCCGGGCTCCAGCCAGTTCAGCATCAGCTGCTTGACCAGCTGGTCCACGGCTCCGACCGCGAGCATGACGGCCACCACCAGCCCGAGGTAGCGCGGGGTGCGTTGTGCTGTCGTGTCCTGCTTCATCGCCGAACCACTTTAGCCGGTCGTACGCAGCCTGCCTGTATTCCGCTGCGCGGGCCAGGTAGCTTTTGAAGAATGTTCCGCACCCTCCGCAGTATTGCCGCCGCCGCCACGCTCACCCTCGCGCTCACCGCCTGCTCCTCCGCCGAGGACGATCCGGTGGCTGGGGTGCCGGCATTTCCTATCGACGCCCCGTCGGTCACCCTGGTCAACCCCGGCGAGAACCCGGAAGAGGTGCGTTACTCCCCTGACGCGGAGTGGGACACCGCGGTCGCCGTGTCCGCCGGCGTGGACCAGCACGTCGCTGCCCCGGGCGAGGCCGAGGTCGCGGATGCGCCCGCCGGCGGCAACGTGAACAAAACCACCCTGCCGCTGACGGTGACCGCCGGCGAAGCCCCGGCCCCGGAGGGCGACGAGGAGGACGCAGATTCCCGCATCGACTTCGTGGTCGGCTCCGGCAAGCACTCCGACCTGGATATCGGCCAGGACGTCGCCGCTTCCGAGGGGTTCCGCATGAGCTGGCGCGCCGACGACACCGGCCGCATCTCCACCCTGAAACTGCTCGCGCCCGCCGACGCGCCGCAGCGCGGCCTTCAGCTTGTCGAGCCCACCCTCATCGCGCTCATCAACAACTCCGTCGTCTTCCCCGACGAGCCCATCGGTCCCGGCGCGACCTGGACCGTGGAAGGCCGCGTCGCGGGCGACACCGCAATGACGCGCACCACCACCTACACGCTGGTCTCCCGCGACGGCGACACGCTGACGCTGGACACGAAGGTTGAGGAGCACCCCCAGAACAACAACGTCACCATCGACGGCCCCGGCGAGCTCGAGGGCGAAAGCGTGCAGGTGGATTTCTCCCGCACCACCTCCGAGGGCCAGATCGTGGTGGACCTGTCGCGTCCGCTGCCGGTGTCCGGCCAGACCGCCTGGACCACCCGCCTAATCTACGGCGGAGACGACAAAGCGCGGGTGGTCCAAGACATCACCCGCGCTGTGCAGTACGGCGCTTAGAGCGCCGGCGCTTCGGCCGGTGCTTCGGCCGGCGGCTGCTCGGCCGGCGCCTCGGGGGCTGCCGGCGCACCGGTGTTGCACATGTCCGGCACCTGCTCCGGGGGCAGCGTGTTGCTGACCAGGAAGCAGGCCCAACTCTTGGAGATCTTCCAGTTGCCTTCCTCGTTGATGAACTCCACGTCCTCCGCCAGCTGGGACTCAGCGTCCGGGCGGGTGAAGTTCACGGTGGCGAGCACGGAGTTGGCGGTGTAGCCCGGCAACACCGGGTCGACCACCTGGAAGTTCGCGCCGGATTCCTGCTGCGACTGCGTCATCAGGTCGAACAGCTCCGGCGTGGTCTCGCCGCCCTGCACGGTGTTCGCTCGCTCGGCGATCGGCAGGTTCGGGTCGGCAGCGCGCTGCAGCACGGCGTTGAGCTCTTCCGCCGTCGGCATTTCGGCCACCGGGGCGGCCTCGGAGGAGGCCGCCTGGGATGCGGCGGTAGTTTCAGTCGTGTCCGAATCCTCGGAGCAGGCCGTCAGGCTCAGCGCAAGCCCCGCGACAGCTGCGGCTGCGACAAGTTTCGGTGTTTTCACGTGTTCTCCTTGCGTAGCGTAAATCTCTCGCTTCACGTTACTGCACACCCGCAACTTTCTGGCACTCTGTGTGCATGAACGTGTTAGTCATCTCAACCGGCGGCACGATCGCCTCCACTGCAAACGCCCGCGGCGCGCTCGTGCCCACCCTCACTGGCGAGGAACTCGTCGACCGCTGCGGCACCACGCGCCGAGTGCGCGCCATCGACGTGGCCAGCCTCGATTCCTCGTCCATGGGCTTGGCTGAGATCGACATGTTGCGCGAAACCGTGCGCACTTCGCTTCTCGACGACTCCGCCTCCCTCGTCATCACCCACGGCACCGACTCCATGGCCGAAACCGCCCTCGCGCTGGACCTTGTCCACGCCGACCCCCGCCCCGTAGTACTCACCGGCGCGATGCGCTCCGCCGACCATGCGCACCCCGACGGGCCCGCCAACCTGCGCGGCGCGATCGAGGTGGCCGCCACCCGGCGCGACACCGGCGTGCTCGTCCACTTTGCCGGCGAGACCCTCCCGGCGCGCGGGTTGATGAAGACGCAAACCACCGCCGAGCACGCCTTCACTCTCACCAGCGGCTCGCCTCTGCCCCGCCCCATGTCGGTGCCTCCCGCGCCCCTGGCCGGGTTGAACATCCCTATCATCCGCGCGTGGGCCGGCGCCGACGACGCTCTCATCCGCGCGCTCGGGCCTATCGACGGGCTCGTCTTAGAAGCCCTCGGCTCCGGCAATGTGTCGGCGTGCATGGGCGGAGCCGTCGCAAAGCTGCTGCGTCGCGGGGTCCCTGTGGTTGTCGCCACGTCGGTGACCTACGGCGAGGTTTCGTTCGCGTACGGCGGGGCCGGCGGCGGCTCCACCCTCGGCGATCTTGGCGCGCTGCCCGCCGGCTACCTCAGCGCCGGCCAGGCCCGCATCGCGCTGGCCACCGCGCTGGCCAGCGGCGTGAACCCGAGCTCACTGTTGTGAGAACCAGTCCTCCCACGCCAGCGAATCCAACGGGTCCGCCTGCTGGAGCTGCGGGTCGTCCGCGCGCAGGCTCTTGATCCTGCCCGGCCCCGTCGCCCGCGTTTCAAACCGCACCGTCACCCAGCCCTTGCCGGCGCCCTGGACCCAGCCATGGCCGTACTCCGGGTGGTAGACGTCCTGGGTCGCGCGCCACACCCCCTGCTCCGGAGCGGTCTCCTGGTGCACCTCCGTGTCGAACTGCGTCTCATGGTCGCTCACCCCGGTTTCATAGTCCGCCGACACCGGCGCCGGCTTCACAATCGCCTGGTCCAGCTCCGGAAAGAGCACATCCTGCAACGTGTCCTCCAGCCCCGAGTACGACACTCCCACCAACCGGATCGGGCCCACCTCGTCCGGGTAGCGCACGATACGGAAGGCAGTGGCCAGCAGCGTCTCCGCGTCATCGGTGGCGTACGGCAGCGTCGCCGAACGCGACTCGATGCGGAAGTCCGCCATCCGCAGCTTCACCGTCACCGTGCGCGCCCCGCGGCCGTCCTTGCGCAGCCTGCGGTGCGACTCCGCAGCCGCCCGCTCCAACGCCGCGTCCACCTCCGGCGGGGTGGTCAGATCCTGCGGGTACGTGTGCTCCGAGGAGATCTGTTTCGACTCCGCCCTCGGCGCCACCGGCCGCTCGTCCACGCCCCGCGCCAACCACCACAGCTGCTTGCCCACCGCGCCGCCGATGGCGATGTCCAGCTCTTTCTCGCTGAGGTTGGCGAGGTCACCGATCGTTTCAATTCCGGCAGCGAGCAGCTTCGATTCCGTCACCGGGCCCACACCCCACAGCTCGTTGACCGGCATCGGGTGCAAAATCTCTAGCTGCCGATCGTGCGGGATGACGAACACCCCGTCCGGCTTTGCCCGGCCCGAACCGATCTTTGCGTATTGCTTTCCCGGACCGGCCCCGATCGAGCTGGGCAAGCCCGTCTCCTCTTTGATGGCTGCACGCAGCTCGTTCGACCACTGTTCCACATCCTCCGGGCTCGCCCCGACCAAATCTTCCGGCTCCATGAACGCCTCGTCGATGGACAGCTGCTCCACCACGCCCACGTGCCTGCCGATTACCTCGAACACCCGCCGCGACGCCGCCACGTAGACCGGCCTGCGCGGCGCCACTAGCACCGCCTTCGACCCCACCAGGCGCGCCGCCCGGTGCGTCGGCATCGCCGAGCGCGCCCCGTACTTGCGTGCCTCGTAGCTGGCGCCTGCGACCACGCCGCGGCCCGTTACTCCCGCCACCAGCACTGGGCGTCCTTTGAGCGTCGGCCGGGTCAGCTGCTCGCAGGAGGCGTAGAACGCATCCATGTCGATGTGCAGCACCCAGCGGTTCATGTCCACCACTGTGCACCACCGGGACCGCCTAGTTCCAATCTCCTCACCCGGCGAACGAATCTCCGGTGACGTACTCCATCCGCCTCGGCTGCTTTCGATTACGCGAGACGAACCGGGCACCGTTTTTGAACGTGAAGAACAAGTCGCTCCCCTGGCGCTCGATGGTGATCACTCCGTGGCTCACCTGGGAGTGGCAGCTCGAGCACAGCGGGATCAGGTTGTCCAAGTCGGTCATGCCTCCGTGCTCCCACTCCTTTATGTGGTGCATCTCTATGAAGCGCCTATGCGAACATCCAGGCATGGCGCACTGATACCCCCAGATCGCGAGCAGTGCCTGCACCTGGCCGTCTGTAGCGAACCTCCGCGAACGTCCGACGCGGATAGTCAGTCCCGTGTCATCCAGCAAGTGCAAACGCACCATCGCATTAGCGAGGTAGCTGCGCACGTCCTCAGAAGGTGCCGAGCGGTTCTCCGGCATCCAACACTGTCCGCTCTGACTCACCATGAGGTTGACCTGCACACCGGGGCTGCGAAGCGGACTCTTCGGGTTGGCGCGGACCATGTCGATCATCGACAACAAAGCCCCGTACACGTCCTGTTTTTCTGGAGGCCCGTAACGCGACACCGAACGCACGATGTCGTCCATAGTGATCTTCGTGCGCTTACGCGGAGCGCGGTCCTGCTCTGACGGGACGGCGTCTTCGGTGGCAGCTGCATCGTCGATAAGCTTCTGCACCTTCTCCGGATCCTGCAGATCATCCGGGTCCACATCCTCCAGACCGAAACTGGCCAACTGTGCCACCTTCAACGCAGTCAGAAGTTTTTGGCCGGCTACCGCGGGAAGCCTCGCCTCGAAGGCGAGCATGCCGTCATCGCACTCGCGGGCGCGAGCGAAAGGTTCAGTCGGGTCCTCCTCTTTGGGCCTTGCCCCGGCGAGCAAAAGCTGGAGATCAGCAAACGACATGCTCAGTGCTAGTTTGACGTGCTGTTCCTCGTTGTGCTCGTCCAAATACGGGAGAAGGAAGCGAACAGTCGAATACGGCATCACCCCTGATTCGAATGCGTCGTACAAACGCCTGAACTTCCTCAGCCCCCGTGCCACGCGCACATACTCGAACGCAGTGGCCTGCGGGAGGTTGAGCTCGCTGCGCAGCCACGTTGCCGTCGACTTCTCCCCGTACTGCTCCGCGAGCTCTTGTTCGTCGAACTGTCCCACCGCATCGAGCATTAGCGCCCGGTGGTGATTCGCCGACAACTGATTGCATTTGATCTGGTCCTCGAGCACCTCTGCCGACAGGCCACCCGTTCGACCTTCCGTCCGTTCGTCCACCGCAATTGTCATGGTTAATCCCCTCGCTCATGAACATTGACACCTTTATATAACGCTCATGTGTTCGAGTCAATGGCTCTGCGGAAAATGTCCACTGAAGTGGACAACGCATGCGTCTTAACTGATTTGGAATATCGAACATAGGAGTCATTAACTATGCAACTGCATAGTGAACACCCCGCCCCGCATACCCCGTGAGACTATGCCGTCGCATAGTGGGCGCCTCCCCAAAATCGGCTAGAAAAACTATGCAGCTGCATAGCCGACGCCACTCTCCAAGCGCCCCACCTGAACACCCCAAAAGACTATGCCGCTGCATAGTGGGTACCACCCCACAGTTGGTTAGAAAGACTATGCCACTGCATAGTGCCCAAAAACGATGGCCTATCCGCCCACCCCTGCTCAGCAGGCAAAAGGGCCCCACCCTGCACGAGTGAGGCCCCAGGTTCCCCAGTAGAACCTAGCCGTTCTTGCGAACGGTGGCGGTGACGCCGTCGACGATGTCGTGGCCCTCGACGGGCTCGGTGACCACGTCGAAGGACGTCGCCAGGGTCTCGGCGGCGATGTGGTCCGCGTGGGTGCGGGCCCACGCTTCCTTCTCAGCCGGCACGGCCAGCACCACGGCGATGCGGTCGGAGACCTCGAAGCCCTCGTGCTTGCGGGCGTCCTGCAGGCCGCGGATCACGTCTGCGGCCCAGCCCTCGGCCTCGAGTTCCTCGGTGACCTCGGTGTCCAGGACGACTAGGCCGACGGTGCCGTCGGCGTCGACACGCGCGGTACTGTCCGGATTCTCGGCCACCAGGCGCTCGGTGTAGAGCTCTGGGGTGAGCACAATGTCGCCGTCGACCACCACGTCGTCGCCTCGGCGCTCGTAGTTGCCGGCCTTGACGTTCTTGATGGCGCGCTGCACTTCCTTGCCCAGCGACGGGCCAGCCACCTTCGCGTTGACCACGACTTCGAAGGATCCGGCGGAGTCAACGTCGTCAGTCAAAACGACGTCCTTCACGTTCACCTCGTCGCGGATGGTGGAGCGGAACGGCTCAAGCTTGGCGGAATCCGGCAGCGCGACGGTGAGCTTCGGCAGCGGCAGGCGGTTGCGCAGCTTGTTCGCCTTTCGCACTGACGACGCCGCAGAGCAGACCGCGCGGGTCGCATCCATGGCGGCGACCAGGTCAGCGTCGGCCGGCAGCTCGGTCGCCTGCGGGTAATCCGTCAGGTGCACCGAACGGCCGCCGGTAAGCCCGCGCCAGATCACCTCGGAGACGTACGGAAGTAGCGGCGCCACCGCGCGGGAGACGACCTCGAGCACCGTGTAGAGGGTGTTGAACGCCTCCGGGTGCGCCTCCTGGCCCTCCCAAAAACGGTCGCGGGAGCGGCGCACGTACCAGTTGGTCAACGTGTCGGCGTAACGGCGCACCTCGTCGCAGGCGTCGGCGATGCGCGTGTCGTCCAGCGCCTCCCCCACTGCTGCGACCAGGTCGTGCGTCTTGGCTAGGATGTAGCGGTCGAGCACGTTATCCGAGTCCACGGACCACTGCGCGTCCTCCGAGGAGTACAGCTGCAGGAACGTGTAGGCATTCCAGATCGGCAGCAGCGCATGGCGCACTCCCTCGCGGATACCTTGCTCGGTGACGATCAGGTTACCGCCGCGCAGGATCGGCGAGGACATGAGGAACCAGCGCATGGCGTCGGAGCCGTCGCGGTCGAATACCTCCATGACATCCGGGTAGTTGCCCTTCGACTTGGACATCTTCAGACCATCGGAGCCCAGCACGATGCCGTGGGCGACAACCTTCTTGAACGCGACGCGGTCGAAAAGCGCGGTGGACATGACGTGCTGGAGGTAGAACCAGCCGCGCGTCTGGCCGGAGTACTCCACGATGAAGTCGGCCGGCTGGCGGGTCTCAAACTCTTCGCGGTTCTCAAACGGGTAGTGGTACTGCGCGAACGGCATGGAGCCGGACTCGAACCAGCAGTCCAGCACGTCCGGCACGCGGCGCATCATGGACTTGCCGGTAGGGTCGTCCGGGTTCGGTCGCACCAGCTCGTCGATGTGCGGGCGGTGCAGGGACTTCGGACGAGTGCCGAAGTCGCGCTCCAGCTCGTCCAGGGAACCGTAGACGTCCACGCGCGGGTACTCCGGGTTGTCGGAGACCCACGCCGGCACCGGCGAGCCCCAGTAGCGGGTGCGGGAGATGTTCCAGTCGCGCGCGCCCTCGAGCCACTTTCCAAACTGGCCGTCGCGGATGTGCGACGGGATCCACTCGATCTCCTGGTTCAGCTCCACCATCCGGTCGCGGAACTCGGTGACCTTCACAAACCAGGCCGGCAGCGCCATGTAGATCAGCGGTTCGCCGGAGCGCCAGGAGTGCGGGTAGGAGTGCACGATGGTCTGGTCGCGCAGCACGCGGCCCTTGGCGCGCAGGTCGCGGATGATGTCGCGGTTGGCGTCGAAGACCAGCTTGCCCTCGTACTCCGGCACCAGCGAGGTGAACTTGCCGTCGGCGTCGACGGGGATGACCAGGTCGATGCCGTACTCCTGGCAGGTGAGCATGTCGTCCTCACCGAAGGCGGGTGCCTGGTGGACGACGCCGGTGCCGTCCTCGGTGGTCACGTAGTCCGCGTTGAGGATCATAAACGCGTTGTCGTGGTCGCGGAAGTAGTCGAAGACCGGTTCGTATTCCAGGCCCTCCAGCTGCGCGCCGACGTAGGTGGCCACGACCTCGTACTCGCCGAGCTCCTTCGCGTAGGCGCCGAGCAGATTCGTCGCCAAGAGCAATTGCTTATCGACGAAACCTTCGGCCCCGTCCGCACCGACCTTAACCAACGAGTACTCCACCTCGGGGTGGACCGCGAGGGCCAAGTTGGACGGCAAGGTCCACGGGGTCGTGGTCCAGGCGATAGCGGAAGCGTCGTGAAGCTCAGGGTGCTCGGCCCAGGTCTTCTCCGCGGCGTAGCCTGCGCGCCCGCCTGTAAACGGCAGGGTCACGGTGACCGTGGGGTCCTGGCGGTCGCGGTAGGAGTCGTCCAGGCGGGTCTCCTGGTTGGACAGCGGAGTGTGCTCGGCCCAGGAGTACGGCAGGACGCGGAAGCCCTGGTAGATCAGGCCCTTGTCGTAGAGCTCCTTGAACGCCCACATGACGGACTCCATGTACTCCGGGTCCATGGTCTTGTAGCCGTTTTCGAAGTCCACCCAGCGAGCCTGGCGGGTGACGTAGTCCTCCCACTCGCCCGCGTAGTGCATGACGGACTTGGCGCAGTACTCGTTGAACTGCTCCAGGCCCATGTCCTCGATCTGGGCTTTGTCGGTGATGCCGAGCTGCTTCTCCGCCTCCAGCTCTGCGGGCAGGCCGTGGCAGTCCCAACCGAACACGCGCGGGACGTGGTAGCCGGACATGGTGCGGAAACGCGGCACGATGTCCTTGACGTAGCCGGTGAGCAGGTGGCCGTAGTGCGGCATGCCGTTTGCGAACGGCGGGCCGTCGTTGAACACGTACTCCTCGCAGCCCTCGCGCTGCTCCAGGGAGGCCTTGAACGTGCCGTCCGTGTTCCAGTAGTCGAGGACGACGCGCTCCATCTCCGGGAAACGGTCGCTGCCGCCGGTCATGTCAACCTTGGGGTAGACGTTGCCAACCATGACATCACTCCTTCAGCCGTGCAGGGACGCATTGCTGCGCGGTACCACCCTGCTTGGGGCGCGTGATGCGCCCCCACTTCGTTGCTGTGAAGGAAGTTACGTCTTCCGTGGTTGACGTCCGGGTCTAGTAAGCAAAAGCCGTTCTTCCGGAAACGCTCCCCGGTGATGGCCGGATCATAACGTGTTACGAGTAACGCCCAGCATCGTACAACGATGCTGGGCGTTTGTGAAGAGTCAGCTACTACTTCTCGTTCGGCGCGGTGGTGGAGCGCGACTCGAGCTCCTCCAGCTGGGACTCCAGCAGCGTCTTCAGACGCGTGCGGTACTCGCGCTCGAAGGTGCGCAGCTCGGCGATGCGGTTCTCCAGCGCGGTCTGCTGCTGCTTCACCGTGTTCATGATTTCGGTGTGCTTGCGCTCGGCGTCTGCCTTGAGCTTGTTCGCCTGCTCCTCCGCCTGGCGGATCTGCGCCTCAGCGCGGGAGTTGGCCTCGTTGGTGGTCTCCTCGGCCTTCTTCTGCGCGTCGGCGACCATCTGCTTGGAGCGAGTCTCCGCGTCCTGCAGCTGGGTGCGGGAGCGGGTCTGCGCGTCCTCCAGCTGCTTCTTGGACTTGGACTCGGCATCGGCGATCTCGCGCTCTACCGCGGCACGGGCGTCGGCGAGCATGGAGGACGCCTCCGCCTGCGCGTCGTTGGTCAGGCGGTCCGCCATCTCCTGCGCCAGGCCGAGCACCTTGGCTGCCTGCACGTGGGTGTCAGCGGAAACGTCGCTGCGGGCCGGCTGGGACGCGGCAGCGGCCGGAGCGGTAGCCTGCTTCGGAGCCTTCGCGGCCTCCTCGGCCTGCTTGCGGGCCTTTGCAGCCTCGTCCTTGGCGGAGCGGGCCTCAGCCTCAGCCTTCTCCTGCGCCTGCTTCGCGGAGCGCAGCTGCGCCTCGAAGTCGGCGCGGACCTTCTGCTCCACCTCGCGGCGGATAGCGGCCTCGTCGACCTTCTCGGTGTCCTCGGAACGCTTCACCGGGGCTGCAGTGACAGCGCCCTGGCCGCCCTCCTCCAGGCGGGAACGCAACTCGTCGTTCTCATCCTGCAGCTGTGCAAGCGTGTCCTCCACGAGGTCGAGGAACTGATCCACCTCGTCCTCGTTGTAGCCTCGCTTGCCAATCGGCGGCTTGCTGAAAGCGACATTGTGCACGTCTGCTGGTGTCAGCGGCATTTGCGTTCCCTTCGATAATCGTGTGAGTACTCGCTCGCGCGAAGCATTATCTGCTGAATTGTAACGGTTTCGTTCGACGAGTGTAGCCCAGCCTAGCCGTAAAGCCGGGCTAAAGCTCAAGTAAAGCTATCGCAGCGCCGGATTAATCAGCACGGCACCGACGAGCATCTGGATGAGCATGAGGATGAAAAACAGGACAATGACGCTCACGTCCAGGCCCACACCACTTCCGCCGAGCCTCAGAGGCGGAATGAGTTTGCGCAGCGCATTCACCGGCGGATCAGTCATCCGGAAGATGGGTTCGGCCACCATGATGAACCAGTGCGGCGGGTCGAACTGCTTGGAAAACGCCTGCACCATCTCAATGATGATGCGCACGATAACCAGCAGCGAGTACAGACCCACCAGGGCGTAGATGATTGCTCCAAAAAGTGCCACGGCGAATCACCCTACCGGCTAGCGCAAGCCGGCAGCACGCTTCAGGTCGTCCTTCTCCAGCTTCGCGTTCTCCGGAACGATGGCAAACAGGCGCTTGCGCGTGTCGACGCCACGGGACAGGTTGTGCATGCTGCCACGCAGCGCGAAGCACAGGCCGGCGGCGAAATCGACGATGCGCTTCGCGTCGGCGGTGTCCAGGTCGGTCAAGTCCATGACCACAGCGTCGCCGTCGCGGAACGGCTCGCCGATCTCCTTGGCGTCGTTGTAGTTGCGCGGCGCCGCGGTGACGATGTGCGTCGTGGAGCGGTAGCTGGGGCGGACGGTTTCACGGCCGTAGTCGCGCGCGGCGGGGCGGTCCATGCGCGAGGGGCGCTCGGCGCGCTCCACACGGTCTGCGCGGTCCGCGCGGTCGTAGGCGGTGGAACCGGCGGCGTTTGAGCTGTACTGCGGGTCGTCGTAGTAGGCGTCGTCCTCGGCGTTATCCACGGGGCCGAGGCCGAAAAAATCTTTAGCACTGTCGAAGAAGGACATGCGGGCGGCTCCTTTTATGGGGTGATTCGCGGTGGATTTCAGAGTACGGGCCGGGGCCCGAGGAGGGCTGTTCCGACACGCACGATATCGGATCCGCACTCGATCGCGTCGACGAAATCACCGCTCATACCTGCGGAAAGTCTCAAGTTGCGCTTGAGTTTCGCGGCGTAGTCGTCCGTCAACGAGCGCGCCTGGGCGAACACCTCGCGGGGCTGCGAATCCAACGGCGGCACAACCATGAATCCGGCCATTTCGAGGTGCTCGGATTCCTCCACCGCTGCCACGATCGCGGGAACGTCGTCGAGGTGTGCGCCGCCGCGGGCAGTGTCGCCGTCGTAAGACAGCTGCACCATGCACGGCAGGGTCTCGCCTGTGCGGTCGCCGCGCTCGAGCGCCAGCGCCATGCCGCGGTCCAGCCCGTGGGCCAGCTTCAGCGAGTCCAGCGAGTGCACCTCCGAGGCCCAGCGCGCCACCGAGTTTGCCTTCTTGGACTGGATCTGGCCGATCATGGCGATGCCGCAGCGCCCCTCAAGCGCCGCCGCCTTGTCGCGGGCCTCCTGTTCCCGGTTCTCCCCCACCAGCACAACGCCGAGCGATGCCAGCTCGATGATGCGCTCCACCGGGTGGAACTTCGTCACCGGCGAAAGTGCCACGCTGCCTTCTTCACGGCCGGCGGCGCGCTCCGCGTCGCGGATCTGTTGGCGGACAGTGTCGAGGTTTCGTGCGAGATCAGACATTTGGCATCCAAATTACGCCAGCCTGGCGCCCGGTCACACCTTCGCGGCGGTGGGAAAAGAAGTCCTTGTCGGTGATGGTGTCGCGCGGGTCCGCGTCGATGTGGGTCACCCCCAGGCTCATCAGCTGGCGCACCAGCCCGGCGCGCACGTCGATGCCGGGGGTGCCCTTCCTTGTGCGGGTGCGGGAACCGGGCAAATGCTTCTCGACGTCTAAAGCCATCCCCTCCGGGACCTCATACGACTCCCCGGCCGCGGCAGGCCCCAGCAGCACCTGGATGCGCGACGGCTCAGCGCCGAGGCCCACCATCGCCTCGACGGTGTTTTTCACGATCCCGTTGCGCGCGCCCATCCGCCCGGCGTGCGCCGCGCCGATGACGCCGGCGGTGTGGTCCGACAGCAGCACCGGGGTGCAATCAGCCACGAGCACGCACAGGGCCAGGTTCTTTTCTCTGGTGACGATGGCGTCGGTGGCTTCCACGGGGGTGGCCGAAGGTCCGTCGATAAGCGTGACTGTGTTGGTGTGCAGCTGCTCCATCCACACGAAGCGCTCCTCGGGCAGGCCAAGTATTTGCGCGAGCCGGGCGCGGTTCGCGGCGACATCGGCGGCGTCGTCGCCGACGTGGGTGCCCAGGTTGAACGAATCGTAGGGGGCAGCAGAAACCCCGCCCGCGCGGGAGGTGAACACCATGCGGACGGGGCGGGAGGAAAGATCTGGCATGCCTGCCAGCTTAACTAGCGCATGAAGTCCGGCACATCGACGTCATCGAAGCCGCCGTCGAAACCGCCGTCGCGGGGCTCGCGGGGCTCGCGCTCACGCTCGGTGAACAGGCCGCTGCGGGTGGACGGCTCGTAGCGGTGGCGCGGCTGGTACTCCTCCTTGGCCGGCTCGGCCTCCACGACCTTGGTGGAGGTCTGCTCCGGCTGCGCCTGCGGCGCTTCCTGCTCAGCGGGCTCGGCCGGGCGGGCGTTGGCCTTCTCGTCGAAGCCGGTGGCGATGATGGTCACGCGGACCTCGTCGCCCAGGTTGTCGTCGATGATCGTGCCGAAGATGATGTTGGCGTCCTCGTCGGCCTTCTCCTCGACGATGGAGGCCGCGTTGTTGACCTCCATCAGGCCCAGGTCGGAGCCGCCGGCGACGGAGATGAGCACGCCCTTGGCGCCCTCCATGGTGGTCTCCAGCAGCGGGGAGTTGATGGCCTGCTCGGTTGCCGTCATCACACGGTTGTCGCCGCGGGCGGAGCCGACGCCCATCAGGGCGGAGCCGGCGTCGGCCATGACGGAGCGCACGTCCGCGAAGTCGACGTTGATCATGCCCGGGATGGTGATGAGATTGGTGATGCCCTGGACACCGTTGTAGAGCACCTCGTCCGCCGCGCGGAAGGCTTCCATCATGGAAAGCTCAGCGTCGCCCAGCTGCAGCAGGCGGTCGTTCGGGATGACGATGACGGTGTCGCAGACTTCCTTGAGGTTCTCGATACCTTCAAGCGCCTGGCGGGTGCGGCGCTTGCCCTCGAAGGTGAACGGGCGGGTGACCACGCCGATGGTCAGCGCGCCCATCTTCTTGGCAATGCCGGCGACCACCGGGGCGGCGCCGGTGCCGGTGCCGCCGCCCTCGCCAGCGGTGACGAAGACCATGTCGGAGCCCTTCAGGGACTCCTCGATCTCCTGCTTGTGGTCTTCGGCGGAGGTGCGGCCAACCTCGGGGTTCGCGCCGGCGCCGAGACCGCGGGTGGCCTCGCGCCCGATGTCGAGCTTCGTGTCGGCATCCGTAAACAGCAGCGCCTGGGAGTCGGTGTTGATGGCAACGAACTCGACGCCCTTGAGGCCTTCCTCGATCATGCGGTTGACGGCGTTGACGCCGCCGCCGCCGACACCGACGACGCGGATCATGGCGAGGTAGTTGGCGGGAGAGGTCATGGTGGTGGTCTCGCCTTTCACAAGTTGGTTTTTGCAGTTGCCAACCATCTTGTGTGAAAGCGCGCGGATTTTTGTTTTCTGGTTCGGCGTGTCACAACCCTAAACCTGTACTTTAGGGTTGTGACCTGCGGTTTTAGCGCGAAGTGACCAGTTCCGGGTTGGAAATGTTGAATGTTTTTCCGTCCAACTGCAGCACCGTCTCAAGCGCGAGCGCCTTGTTGCGGTTGTCCTCCGATGCGCCCCACGTGACTGTCCTGTCGCCGTCCAGTTTGAGCACGAAGCTGTGGTCCCCGTCGCGCGTCAGCTCGCGGACCTGCGGGCGGGCCGGGTCCGTGATCGCGGAGGCGACCTCCACGGCCTTCGGGAGCTGGTCCTCGCTGATGCCGACGAGCTGCACCGCCCCCACCGGCGGCTGGGCAACCACGAAATCCTTGCCTTCGCTGTTGATGAGGTGCGGCTCGCCGCCCTGGTCGATCCAGGCCACCGGGGTGTGCTCGACCACCGTGACGTCCACCGCGTTCGGCCAGTTGCGCTTCACCGTCACCGTGTCCACCCACGGGTTGCCCGCCACCTTCTGGGCGGCCCCGCGCACGTCGACACGCCCCATCGGGGTGCCCGGCTGCACGCCGGACAACCCCTCGATTTCTTCCGCTGGCAGGTTCACTGCGCCTTCAACGTTGACGCTGTCCACCGGCATAGCCGGGGTGAACGGCAGCGCCGCCACAACCGCGAGCACAAGTGCGACGCAGCCGGCAACGATGGCGATCGCGCGGCGAGACATCTTTACGCCTCCTGCAGTGCGGCGAGGATCTCGTCCGCCAGCATGGTCACGCTGCCCGCGCCCATAGTGAGCACGAGGTCGCCCGGCTTCGCCACCGACGCCACGGTCGCAGGCGCCGCGGAGAAGTCCGGCTCCACACACACTGGCGCCGTCATCTTTTCGGCGATGATCCGGGAGGTCACGCCTTCCACCGGCGTTTCCCGAGCGCCGTAGATGTCCAGCAACACGCATTCGTCGCTAAGCGAAAGCGCTTCGGCGAACTCGCCGGCGAACTCCTGGGTGCGCGAGTACAGGTGCGGCTGGAAGCAGACGACAACGCGGGCGCCGTTGCCCTCGGCGGCGACCTTGTCGCGCGCGGCGGTGAGCACGGCGGCGACCTCCGTCGGGTGGTGGGCGTAGTCGTCGTAGACGCGGGTGCCGCCCACCTCTCCCTTGAACTCGAAGCGGCGGCGCACGCCGGTGAATTCGCTGAGCCCCTGGGCGAGTTTCGCCGGGGCGGCGCCCACGAGCACGCCGGACAGCAGCGCGGCCGCCGAGTTGAGCACCATGTGGCGGCCCGGGATCGCCAGCGTGTACATCACGTCGCCGGAGATCCGGTCGGTGCGCAGCTGCGCCTCCACCACGGTGCGCTCGCCCTCCTGGCGCTCGCCGGTGATCACCGCGGCCGCCGGGATCTTCGGGTGCCGGGCGGCGGCCTCGGCGGTGCCGTAGCCGGAGACGGTCAAGCCGCGCTCGAGGGCGCGCTCGCCGCAGGCGGCGGCGTTGTCGTCGTCGAGGCAGACCACCAGGTGCTTGGCAATGTCCGCGAATTCGTCGAACACCTGGAAGTACTTCTCGCGGGTGCCGTAAAAGTCAAGGTGGTCGGGCTCAATGTTGGTGATCACCGCGACGTCCGGCGAGTAGCGCAAAAACGAGGCGTCGGACTCGTCCGCCTCCGCCACGAACACGTCGCCGTGGCCGTGGTGCGCGTTGGTGCCGGCCCGGTTGAGCTGGCCGCCGATGGCGAACGAGGGGTCCTCCCCCGCCGCCTGCAGCGCCACCACCGCCATCGACGTCGTGGACGTCTTGCCGTGCGTGCCCGCGAGCAGCAGCTGGGTCGAGCCATCCATCAGCTCCGCGAGCAGGTCGGAGCGGCGCAGCAGCGGGATGCCCTCGCGCTTGGCGCGCACCAGCTCCGGGTTGTCCTGCGGAATGGCGGCGAAGCTGGTCACCACGGCGGTGGGCAGCTCACCGGACAGCTCCAGGTTGGCCTCGTCGTGGCCGAGTGCGACCTTGGCACCCTTGGCCTTCAGCGCGCGCACGGGGCGAGAATCCTTGGCGTCGGAGCCGGTCACAGTCGCGCCGCGGTCCAGCAGGATGTGCGCCACGCCGGACATGCCGGCCCCGCCGATGCCGATGAGGTGGACGCGGGAGAGATCTGTCATTTTGTGTCCTTTCCAGCAGCCGCGGCAATCCGCGCGGCCAAGTCCTCGGCGACGCTGCCCGCGCCCGAATCCTCGAGTGCTGCGCGCATTGTCGCGCGGGCGGCGGGTTCTTTCAGGGGCAGCAGCTTGTCGACGAGTACGTCGCCGCTCAGCGCCGCATCGTCGATACGCAGGGCCGCCCCAGCGTCGACGAGGTGGGCGGAATTGAGTCCCTGCTCGCCGTTGCCGTGCGGCAGCGGGATGTAGATGGCGGGGATGCCGGCGGCGGAGTTCTCCGCGACCGTCATCGCGCCGGAGCGGCACACCACCACGTCGGCGACGGCGTAGGCGGCCTCCATGTCGTCGATGTACGGCACGGCCGTGTAGTAGTCGTGCGCTGCCGGCGCGTCGTTCTTGCGGCCGTAGGCGTGCAGGATCTGGTACCCCGCGCCGGTAAGCCGTTCCACCGCGTCGGCCAACGCCGCGTTGATGCTCACCGCGCCCTGCGAGCCGCCGGTGACCAGGATGGTCGGCCGGTCTTCCTGCAGGTTCCACATGCGCAGGCCCCGCTCGCGCTTCGCGCCGTCCGGATCCACGCCCACGCCGGGGCGCACCGGCACGCCGACGACCTCGCCGTCCATGCCGGAGTTGGGCACCGCGTTCAACCCGGTGCCGCCGATTTTCACGCCCAACTTGTTGGCCATGCCCGCCAGGGCGTTGGTCTCCAGCACGAAAAACGGCAGGCCAAGCTGCTTCGCGGCCAGGTACGCCGGGCCGGAGACGTATCCGCCGGTGCCGAAGACGGCGGAAGCGCCGCAGCGCTTCATCGCCTGCTTAGCCTGGCGCACGCTGCGCGCCAGCTTGAACGGCACGGACGCGAGCTTCCACGGCTTCTTGCGCGGGATCGGCACGGGGTCGATCAGAGAAAGCTCGAAGCCGCGGGCAGGCACGATGGTGGTTTCCAGGCCTCGTTCAGTACCGAGGGCGACCACGTTGGCCCCGTAGGCGTCGCGAAGCACCTCCGCGACTGCGAGTGCGGGCTCGATGTGGCCCGCGGTGCCGCCGCCTGCGATGACGACGCTGAAGGTTTCGGTAGTCATAACTCTCCTAACGGCGCGGCGTCCGGCGGTGCGGCTGCCCATGGTAGGCCGCGGCGACCGGCTGGGTCACCGGCGTGCCGTAGCGCTCGCGGCGCGGCGCGGCGGACGGCGCCGGGCGGCGCTGCTTGAGCGCGCGGGGCTCGCCGATGAAGAACATGCGGTCGAACAGGGGGCGGCCGTAGTTCTGCATGGAAGAAATCGCGTCCGGCTCGTGGCGCGCCACCGAGGCCAGCACACCCATCGCGCCGAGGGTGAACACGGCCGAGGAGCCGCCGGCGGACAACATGGGCAGCTGGATGCCGGTCACCGGCAGCAGGCCCACCACGTAGGCCATGTTGATGAAAGCCTGGGAGACCACCGTGGCGGTCAGGGACGCAGCCATGAGCGTCTGGTACTGCGTCTGCGCGCGCAGCGCGGTGCGCATGCCGAAGAAGCCCAGCAGCGCGAACAGGGTGATGACCAGCGCGCCGCCCCACAGACCGAGCTCCTCGCCGATGACGGCGAAGATGAAGTCGTTGCGCGCCTCCGGCAGGTAGAACCACTTCGCGCGGGACTGGCCCAGGCCCACGCCGAAAATGTGGCCGTCCGCCAGTGAGAGGAAGCCCTGGTGGGACTGGAACGCGATGCCCTGCGTATCATCGAAGTGGCCGCGCAACGCGTCGAAGTAGACGTGGAAGCGGTCAGAGCGGAAGCTGCCGGAGAGGAAGATCACCACCAGGGCCACCAGGCCCGAGGCCACGACGACGCCCACGGCCTTCAGGGACACGCCGGCAAAGAGCAGGATGAACGCCACCACGACGGCGAGCGACAGCGCCATGCCCATGTCTCCCTGCATGGCGATCAGCCCGACGCAGATGATGGAAACGGTGAGGAACGCGGCAAACCCGTTGTTCGGGGTGCTCAGGCGGCGCGGGTCCTTGTTGGCCAGGATCTTCGCGCCCCACATGGCGATGGCCACGCGGGCGAACTCGGAGGGCTGCAGGCGAAGCGGGCCGGCCACCAGCCAGGACTGCGAGCCCACCTCTGCGCGGCCAGTGCCCAGCGGCGTGAGCACGGCGATCAGCAGCAGGACCGCAATGATCATCAGCCAGTTGCTCAGGCCCCGCAGCCGCTCCGGCGGGGTCTTCAGCGCCGCCCAGAACGCGATGAGGCCGAGCACGACCATCACGAACTGGCGCGCCGCCAGCGACCACACGCTCGCGCTCGCGGCGAACGAGGTCGCCATTGACGAGCTCATCACCATGACCACGCCGAGACCGGCGAGGAAGAGCACGATGCTGCGGATCATGGTGTAGTCGATAAGCGGCCGGGAATCGAGCGCATCCCGGATGCGCCTGACGCCTGCGCTGAGCTTCGATGGGGCGTCCGGCCGTGGTGCGCGTTGCCGGGGTGCGCGTTGAACCGTCATGCTGCCCTTTCGATTGGAACCGCGGAAGAAAACCTCAACCTTGAGTTGAGCTTACTTGTTGTGCGGGTCCCAGTGTCGCATTGCGGCAGCCGCGAATGCGTCGCCACGCGCAGACATACCGGAAAACATGTCCAAGCTCGCGGCGGCCGGCGCCAAAAGCACGGTGTCCCCCGGCTGCGCCTGCGTGGCCGCCCACGCGACGACCTCGTCCATCGCCTGCTCCGGGTCCTGCGCATCGGAGACGAACACGGGCACCTCCGGCACGACCTGCTCGAGCGAGGTGCGGATCAGCTCCCGGTCCACGCCCAGAAGCGCCACCGCGCGGAACTGCGTGGCGTGCGCCTTGACCACGGCGTCCACGGACGCGCCCTTGAGCTGCCCGCCGGCGACCCACACCACGGTGCCGGCGCCGGTGAGCGCCGAATCCGCCGCGTGCGGGTTGGTGGCCTTGGAGTTGTCCACCCAGTCCACCCCGCCGCCGGAGTGCACGACCGCACCGCGATGGCCCTCCACCTGGTACACGTCCAGCGCGCGCTGGATGTGCTCAGGGCTGGCACCTTGGGTCAGCGCCACCGCCGTGGCGGCCAGCGCGTCTAGGACACCTGCGGCACCAGCGGGCTCGATGCCGTCGGCTGATGCGACATCCACCGTTGTTCCGCCAAGCTTTGCGACGATGCGTCCGCCCGCCACACCAACCTGGCCGTCCGACGGCTCGCCGAGCGTGAACCCGACGATATCGTCGCGCCCCGTGGCGGCGGCTATCCGCGCGACCTCGGTGTCGTCGATGCCTGCGACCGCCACCGGCGCCTTGAGCACCTTCGCCTTGGCCGCGGCGTAGTCGGCGAAGCTGCCGTGCCAGTCGATGTGGTCGTCGGCCAGGTTCAACAGCACGCCCGCATCGGGCACGAGCTGGGAGGACCAGTGGAGCTGGAAGCTGGACAGTTCAGCCACCAGCACGTCCAAACGCTCCGGCGCGAGCATCGCCTCCCCCACCGCGACGCCGATGTTGCCGCACGCGCCCGCGCGCAGGCCGGTGTCTTTGCCGGCCTCGATCATCATCTGTGCGAGCATGCCGGTGGTGGTGGTTTTGCCGTTCGTGCCGGTGACCACCAACCAGGTGCGGCGGTCGCCGAACACGCCGGCGCGGTCCAGGCGGAAGCACAGTTCCACATCGCCGATGACATCGATGCCAGCGGATGCGGCGTCGACAAGCAAAGGCGTATCCGGCCGCCAGCCGGGCGAGGTGACCACGAGGCCGACCTCGCCGAAGCGGGCGCGGGCCTCGTCGCCGGTGCAGGCGTCGTAGCCGGACGCTGCGGCGCGGGCGCGGCCGGCCTCGCTGTCGTCGACGACGGTGAAGCGGGCGCCGGCGCGCTCAAGCAGCTGCGCCGCCCCGAGCCCCGACACTCCGGCGCCGGCAACCAGGGTGTACTCCGGCAGGATTGCGTGCGTCACAGGTTCGCCCCGTTCAGCCATTCGCCGTAGAACACAGCCAGGCCGAGCATGAACGCCATGGCGGAGATGATCCAGAACCGCACCACGACGGTGGTCTCGTGCCAGCCGCCGTTTTCAAAGTGGTGGTGGAACGGCGCCATGCGGAACACGCGCTTGCCGGTGGACTTGAACGACGCCACCTGGATGACCACCGACGCGGCCTCGAGCACGAACAAGGCGCCGATGATGATCATCAAAAGCTCCGTGCGCGAACCCACGGACAGGCCAGCCACCAGGCCGCCGAGTGCGAGCGAGCCGGTGTCGCCCATAAAGATCTTCGCAGGTGCTGCGTTCCACCAGAGGAAGCCCACGCAGGCGCCGAAGCCGGCGGAGGCCAGGATGGCCAGGTCCAGCGGGTCGCGGACGCTGTAGCAGCCAGCGGCGGCCACGGCGTCGCAGGAGTTGCGGAACTGCCAGAAGGTGATGCCGACGTACGCGGCCATCACCAGGGCGGTGGTGCCGGAGGCGAGCCCGTCCAGCCCGTCGGTGAGGTTCACCGCGTTCGACCACGCGGCCAGCAGGATGTAGATGAAGATGAGGAAGAACACCGTGCCGATGGTCCCCCCGCCGAACGTCAGGTCGATCGTTTCGATGTCGCGCACGAAGCTTAAAAACTGCGAGCCCGGGGTCAGTCCGTTGTCGTCCGGGAAGCGCAGGATGAGCACGCCGAAGATCAGCGAGATGGCCAGCTGCGCCACCAGTTTCGCGGTCTTGTTCAGGCCCAGGTTGCGCTGCATGAACAGCTTGATGCCGTCGTCCGCGAAACCGACCAGGCCCAGGGACAGGGTGAGAAACAGCACGATCAGGCCGGTGGCGGTAAACGCCGTGTGGCCCGTGACCAGGGCGACGAGGCTGCCGCCGAGGTAGCCCATGGTGATGCCGGCGAGGATGGCGATGCCGCCCATCGTCGGGGTGCCGCGTTTGCGGGCGTGGGACGCCGGACCATCCTCGCGGATCTCCTGGCCCATGGCACGCCGGTTGAAGTACCGGATGAGCGCAGGGGTGAGGAAGATCGAAACCAAAAAGCTGATGATTCCGGCGCAGATAACTTGAACCATGGAAGTTGTACCTTGCTATTTCTCTACGTCGAGTGTCTACCTAAGCGTATGCCCTTGCAGGAGCGCTTCCGCCACCACCCACAGCCGGGCGGCGTTGGAGGCCTTGACCAGCACAACATCCCGGTCGCCGCGCTCGCGCCAATTGTCCTCCCCCGCCGGCGCAGACGCCAGCAGCTCGCGCACGGCCTGCGCGGCCTCGTCGGTGTCGGCGACGGCGGTGGTGCGGATGCCTTGGTCCTCGGCGCGCTGGGTCAGCGCAGCCATTGCGGCGGACTTGCCGACGGCCACAAGGTGCGTCACGCGGTAGCGCGCCAGCTCGTCCGCGAGCAGTGCGTGCTCCTGTTCGGCGCCGGCGCCGAGCTCGCTCATCTCGCCGAGCACCGCCACCGAGCGCACGCCCGGGCGGGCGGCGGCGGTGTAGCCCAGCGCCGCGATGGCCGCGCGCATGGATTCGGGGTTGGCATTGTAGGCGTCGTTGATCACTGTCACGCCGTCGGCGCGCGTGTTCACGTCCATGCGGTTGACGGACACGGAGCTCGCGGCGGACAGCGCCTCGGCCACGGTGGCCGCATCCATGCCCAGCTCCGTGCCCACGGCCGCCGCGGCCAGCGCGTTACCCACCTGGTGCGCGCCGAACACGCCAAGCGTGACTCGCTGCGGCTCGCCGTTCGGGGTGTGCATGGTGAAAGAGGCGCGCGCCACCGCGTCGAGCTCAACGTCCGTGGCGTAGTAGTCCGCGGACGTGTTGCCCGATTCGGAGAAGGTGACCACGCACGCGTTCGTGCGCGGAGCCATGCCCGCGACGAGCTCGTCGTCCGCGTTGAGCACGGCGACGCCGCTTTGCGGCAGCGCCTCCACTAGCTCGCCCTTGGCCTTGGCGATGTTTTCGCGGGAGCCGAATTCGCCGATGTGCGCGGAGCCGACGTTGAGCACCACGCCGATTGTCGGCGGCGCGATCGCGGCCAGGTGCGCGATGTGGCCGATGCCGCGCGCGGACATCTCCGCGACCAAAAAGTCTGTGTCTTCGGTGCAGCGCAGCACCGTGTACGGGTGGCCGATCTCGTTGTTGAAGCTGCCCGGGGGCGCCACCGTCTCGCCGGCACGCGAGAGCACTGCGGCAATGAGGTCCTTCGTGGAAGTCTTGCCGGCAGAGCCCGTCACGCCCACGATGGTCAGCCCGTGTGCGGCCGTCAGCTCGCGCGCGACGGCGGAGGCGAGCTTGGACATGCCGTCCACCACGCCCGCCGCGGAGCCGTCAGGGTCGTTCGCGGCCAGGTCGGAGTTGTCGCCTTCGCGGGGCGGAAGCTTCTCGACGATCACCGCTGGCCGGCCTACCTCACGCGTGGTCAGCGACGCGGCAGCGCCTGCTTCGGCGGCCTTGTCCACGAAGTCGTGCCCGTCTACGCGCGAACCTGGGAAGGCGACGAAGAGCCCGCCGGGGCCGATCTTGCGGGAATCGAACTCCACGAACCCGGTCACGTGCGTGTCCGGGTCGGCGTCGGGGCTCAGGCGCCCGCCGGTGATCTCGGCGATGCGCGCCAGCGTCATGTCGATCATGCTCGAGATTGCCTTTCTGTGATTGCCCTGCGCATCTCTTCGCGGTCGTCGAAGTGCAGCTTCTGCGTGCCCACGAGCTGGCCGACCTCGTGGCCTTTGCCCACCACGATCACGGCGTCGCCGGGGCGCGCCCACTCGACGAGCGCGTCGATGGCTTTGCCGCGGGAGCCGACCTCGACGATCTCGGCGCCGGTGCCGGCCTCCCGCGCGCCCGCGAGCACCGCGGCGCGGATGGCGGCGGGGTCCTCGGTGCGCGGGTTGTCGTCGGTGACCACCACGAAGTCCGCGCCCTTGGCGGCCTCGGCGCCCATCAGCGGGCGTTTGGAGGAATCGCGGTCGCCGCCCGCGCCGACGGCCACGCCGATGCGGCCTTCCACCTGGCCGCGCAGCGTGGCCAGCACCGCGCCGATGGCGGCCGGCTTGTGGGCGTAGTCCACGACGGCGACAAAGGGCTGGCCTTCGTCGATACGCTCCATGCGCCCCGGCACCGCCGCTTGCTCAAGCCCGCGCAAAAACGGCGCGAGCTCCACGCCCGCGGTCTGCGCGATGGCCGCAGCGAGGGCGGCGTTGGCCACGTTGAACGCGCCCGGCATGGGCAGGGTGAACTCGTAAGTGTCGTCGGCGGTGAGCTGGATGCGTTGGGAGCCCTGGTCGTCGATACGCACGAGCTGCGCGGTCACATCGGCGTCGCCCGTGGTGGCGACGGTGACCGGCGCCTCGGCAAGTTCGGCCATGCGCTGGCCCCACTCGTCGTCGACGCAGATGACGCTGCGCGCGGCGTGCTGCTCGCTCGCTGGGTCGAAAAACGACGCCTTGGCCTGGAAATAATCCTCCATGGTCGGGTGGAAATCCAGGTGGTCCTGGGAAAGGTTCGTAAACGCGGCGACGTCGAAGTCCGCGCCGGTGACGCGCCCGAGCATCAGGGCGTGCGAGGAGACCTCCATGACCACGTGCGTCACGCCCTCGTCGCGCATCTGCGCGAACAACCGCTGCAACATCGGCGCTTCGGGCGTGGTCAGCTCCGTGGCCACGTCGCGGCCCATGATTTTCGTGCCGGTGGTGCCGATCAGCCCCACCTTGCAGCCGGCAGCGGTCAGGCCCTTTTCCAGCATGTAGGTGGTGGTGGTTTTGCCGGAGGTGCCGGTCACGCCAAGAAGCGTGAAGCTTTGCGACGGGTGCCCGTACACCTCAGCCGCCACATAGCCCAAGATTGCCCGCACGTCCTCAACCACCAGCACCGGGCGGCGGTCGGCAGTCTGCTGGATGATCGCCAGGCCGGCTTCGTCCGTAAGTATGGCGCCAGCGGCGGAGTCGAACGCGTAGGTCGCGCCGTGCACCCGGGTGCCGGGCAGCGCGGCGAACAGGCCGCCGGGCTCGACGTTTTGCGAATCCAGGCCGACGAAGGTCACCGGCGCATCCGCGCTCGGCGGGTTGACGATTCGCGCGCCAGCGATGTCGGCGAGCTGCTGCAAGCTTGTCATTTGTCAGACCTCCATCTGTTTCTACTGGCCCTGCAACGGGTACGGCTCTGCAGGCGGGCTCAGCGGCACGTTCTCACGGTTGAGCAGCCAACCAGAAATCTGCTTGAAAATCGGGGCCGCGGACTGCCCGCCGTTGCCGCCCTCAAGCACGCCACGCTGCGGCTCGTCCAGCATGACGGCGACGACGAAGCGCGGGTCGTCCGCGGGCGCGACGCCGGCGAAGGTGATCCAGTAGGCGCTGTTGGAGTACGCGCCGGTATCCGGGTTGACCTTCTGGGCCGTGCCGGTCTTGCCGGAGAACTGGTAGCCCTCCAGGTTGTTGCCCTGGGCCGTGCCGTTGTTGACGCCGGCCGGGTCCTCCTGGAACGCGGCGCGGAACATGTCCAGCGTGGTGCGCGCGGCCTCCTCGCTGATCACGCGGGTGCGCTGCGGCTCCTCCTGCGCGATCTCCTCCCCATCGGGGCCGGTAATCTTATGGATGATCCGCGGCTGGATCCGCTCGCCCTCATTCGCGATGGTCTGGAACACCCCGGCCATCTGCAGCGTGGTCCAGCTCATGCCCTGACCGATGGGCAGGTTGGCAAACGTGCCGCCGGACCACTGCTCCAACACCGGCAGCAGACCGGCGGACTCGTTGGGCAGCTCGATGCCGGTGCCCTGGCCGATGCCGAAACGGTTCAGGTAATCCCAGAACCGCTCCTCCCCCAGACGCTGCGCGAGTTGGAGTGTGCCCACGTTGGAGGACTTACCGAAGATGCCGGCGGTGGTGTACGGCAGCACGCCGTGCTCCCACGCGTCGCGCACCGTGACGCCCGCCATGTCGATGGACCCCGGGACTTGGTGCACCTCGAACGGGTCCGTCAGCCCCTGATCAATCGCCGCGGCGGCGGTGATCACCTTGGCTACTGAGCCGGGCTCAAAGGGGTGCGACACGCTCGGGTTTTCGAAGTCTTTGCCCTGCTTCACCTGCTGCTCGACGTTGCCGTTCGGGTTGATCGTGTCGGTGTTGGCCATGGCAAGCACTTCGCCCGTGTGGGCGTCCAACACCACGGCCTGGGCCTGCTTGGCCAGCGAGTTGGCCTTTGCCTGCTCAAGGGTTTGCTGGACGTAGGTCTGCAGATCCAGGTCGATGGTCAGCTCGATCTGGGCGCCGCCGACGGACGGAACGACGTCGCGAAGCGAGCCCGGAATGGACTGGCCGTTCGCGGAAACGTCCTCGGTGGAGCGGCCGTCGATGCCCGTGAGATCCGCGTCGCGGGAAGCTTCCATGCCGAACTGGCCCTGGCCGTCCATGGACACCTTGCCGATGATGTTCTCGCCGACCGCGCCGTTCGGGTACTGGCGGATGTCCTGGTGGTCCGCCGCGATGCCGTGGAACGCATCCGCGACGGTGGCGGCCACATCCGGATCGACGTTGCGCACCAGCACCTCATAACTGGTGTCGGCGTGCAGCTTGTCCAGGATCTCCTTGGCGCTGACCTGTCCGACCTTGGTGGTCGGCTCGCCGGTGGCGGTATTCGCTGGCGCGTCGCGCACCACTTCCCCGTCGCCGATCATCCCCGGGATCTCGTTGGCCATCGTGCGCAGCTTGTCCTCCACGCGGGCATCGACCTGGGCGGCGATGTCCTCCGGGGACATGCCGTCCACACGCATCTCAAGTTCCTGCTGTTCCTTGAGCTCCTTGCGCAGCTGCACCGGAGACACCGTCAAAGAGCGCGCCTGCATGGTGTATGCCATCTTGTTGCCGTCGCGGTCCACGATCTCGCCGCGGCGCGCGCGGTCCACATAGGTGCGGCTGCGTTGATCGTTGGCCTGCTCGCGCAGTTCGTCGCCGATGATCACCTGCACCCAAAACAGGCGTCCAATAAGCAAGGCCGCCACCGCCAAGAAAGCGATAGCAAGCCAATACACGCGCGTACCCGTGATCTGCTTTTGGGAAGCCGGCGCTGGCTTCTCTGGCCTTACCTGCGCGTTAGCGTGAGTGCGTGGCACTGCTCACCTCCCATATCCACTGGCTGGTACCCGCCGTTTTGTCGACAACCATCATGCCCCGCCCCCGGGCAGATACCTAGGTGCGCCACGCCCTCCGCTACGGCCGGGCCGCAACGTTGGCCTGGTACGGCGCCAAATTGTCAAGGCGCGGAGCGTTCGCGGCGCGTCCCGGACGCTGAGTCAGAGCGTCTTCCAGCTCCTTCGTCGCGCGGTTGTCCGACGAGGCGCGGGAGGTGGGGCTTCCCTCTCCGTTGACATCCACCAGCTTGGTGGCCGACTCCGGGTTGTAGGGGCGCTGTTCCTCAGCGTGGCCCTCCTCATTGACTGCGACCACACCCGGCTCGCCGGCAAGGACCATGCCCATCGAGTCCGCCCGCTGCGCGAGCGCCGCCGAGGAACGGCGGTCCTCCAAGTCGCGGTTGAGGGACTCGACCTCGTTGGACAACTCCTGCTCACGCGCCTGCAGCTTCTGGATCGCAAACGTCTGCGTAGTTGCGATGCCGGACAAGATCATTGCCGCGGCGATGCCAACCACCAGCAGCGGCAACGCAATCTGGGATAGCGAGGAAAACTTGGAACGCGCCTTCGTGGTGGCCACGCGGCGCCCGCGGACGGACACCACCTGATTCGACCCCAGGCGGCCCCGGGACTTCGGGTGCTCCACGTGCGGCTTCACGCCCGGCATGGTGCGCATGCGGTTGGCCGGGTGCTCAGTGCGGCGCGGGGTGCGGCCCTGTGTGCGGCTCTGGTTACGGGTCAGCGTTGCCGATCTCGTTGCTCGTGCGGCCATGGTGTCCGTCCTTTGTCGGGCTTAGTGGGGGTGGGCTGGGAGGGGCTGAGTTTTTCAATGCAACGCACCCTCACGGGTGCGGCGCGGGGATTGCGTTCGATCTCCTCCGCCGGTGCTTTCTCCGCGCCGCGGGTGACGGTGCGGAACTCCGGCTCGGTGCCCGGCAAGTCCATCGGCAGGCCAACCGGGGTCTTGGAGGTGGTGAGCTCGTTGAACGCGGCTTTGACGATCTTGTCTTCCAGGGACTGGTAGCTCATGAACACCGCGCGCCCGCCGACACCGAGCAGGTCGGTGATCACGGGCACGACGTTTTCCACCGCCTCGAGCTCGCGGTTGACCTCGATGCGCAGCGCCTGGAACGTGCGCTTCGCGGGGTGCCCGCCGGTGCGGCGGGTCGCCGCCGGGATGGTGGCGTAGAGCAGCTCCACCAGACGCGCGGCGCGGTCGAAGGGCTCGCGCTCGCGCTCCGCAATCACGGCGGAGGCGATCTTGCCGGCGAAACGCTCGTCGCCGTAGGTCTTCAAAATCCGGGCCAGGTCGCCGTGGCTGTAGGTGTTGAGCACCTCGGCCGCGGTGATGCCTTGGGTCTGATCCATGCGCATGTCCAGCGGGGCGTCGCCCCGGTAGGAAAAGCCGCGCTCTTCCTGGTCCAGCTGCATGGACGACACGCCGAGGTCGAACAGCGCGCCCGCGATGCCGTGCTCGCGGGCCGTGTCGAAGATGTCGCCGGCGTTGTCCGCCACCGCCTCGTCGATGTGGTCGAAGCGGCACTGCACCGCGGTGAAGCGGTCGCCGAAAGGCGCCAAGCGTTCCGACGCCTGACGCAGCGCGTTCGGGTCCCGGTCCACGCCGATCACGCGTGCGTTGGGAAAGACGTTGAGGAAGTGCTCTGTGTGGCCGCCGGCGCCGAGCGTGCCGTCGATAAGCACCGCATTTGCCCCGAACTTTTCGACGCTGGGCGCGAGCAGTTCAGCCATGCGGTCGCGCATGACGGGGACGTGACCGTGCGGGTCGTCAGCGAGCGTGAAGTTCGCCATGCCATGCCCTCCGTGTCCCTTTAGTGTCCCAAGCTCGTGCGGTGTGTCAGCGATGTCAGCGCGGGGAGCGCATAGAGCCCTGCCCGGGGCGGCTGTTCTGATGTCGGGGAAGTACACCAGAACGCTTCACGCCCCGGACAGAGTCCGTACACGCTCTCCGTAGTCGATGCCTGCTGCCGGGTAGTCAGCCCTACAGCAGACCGGAGAGAATGTCGTCGTCATCCGCCGCGGAGAACGCGGCTTCAGTCTCTTCTTGATACTTATTCCAGGACTCGAGGTCCCAGATCTCGAGAAAATCCACCGACCCGATGACCACGCACTCCTTGGAAAGGCTTGCGTACTCCCGGTGCGCCGGGGACAGGGTGATTCGCCCAGACCCGTCGAGCGTTTGCTCATCCGCGCTGGCAGCCAGGTTGCGGATAAACGCGCGCGCCTTGGGGTTTGTGCGGGATGCCGCTGCGGCCTTGCGGGCGCGGGCGGCAAACTCGTCGCGCGGGTACACCGCAAGCGAGTGGTCCTGCCCCTTGGTCACCATCAACCCGTCCGCAAGATCCTCACGGAACTTCGCGGGGAGCGTCAGGCGACCTTTGTCGTCGAGCTTGGGAGTGTAGGTTCCCAGAAACATCCGGCGACCTACCTTCCTTCACTTTCTGACGTTGGCTGTGAAATTTTCTCGGCTTCGTTCCGCACCGCGCACGTAGTCAAGATGCGCGCCACGTCACTCCGCTGAGCCCCACTTTAACCCACTTTCCCCCACAAACGCCACACCTCGGCAGTTTTTTGTTCTGGCGTGTCGCGTTTTCACAGCTCAAAGCCGCTATTTCGCCGTGGGGAGTTTACCCGACCGGGCCAGAATCACGGCTCACACACGCCACTTTCCACCTCTTTAACCCCATGGCTTTCGTCCCGAGTGGAACGCCTGCACCCAGGTTTGGGCGCTTTTGGGGCACAGGTGGGGAGAAGTGGGGGATTTGGGGCGGGCACGAAAAAAGCGCCCTCCCGCTATGCCGGGAAGGCGCTGCCGCAGATGCCGCTAAATATTACTGACGGTCCTCAAAACGCCGACGGAAGCTTTCCTCCATGCTTACGCTGCGCTGGGTGCGGGGCTTTGCCTGCCTGGACGCGCGCGCGGACGGGGACGACTGGTTCGACGGGGTGCGCAGGGCCATGATGCCGCCGAAGAGCATGACTGCGAAGCCGATGATGCTCAGCACAATCGTCCAAATGCTCAGGCTCGCCAGTGCCACGCCGCCGAGCAGCAGCACGAGCCCCAGGACGATCAGCGCGACACTGCGCATGGTCAATTGACCGGTCTTGGGCGCGGAACCGAAGCCGGATTCAGTCACGACACTGCTGCCGAATTTCGGGTCGTCCGCGAAGAGAGACTGCTCAATTTCGCGCAACGCCCGCATTTCCTGCTCAGATAGAGACACTGCTCACTCTCCAGATACCGATGGCGGACTGACGTTATCCGTACAACGGCCATGGTACGCAGATTGTTCCCGTGTCCCACTTTCGTCCCGCTAGGCGGCCATCGACACCTCCCCTGCACGGGTGGACAGGTAGAACTCCTCCGCATCCGCAAGCAAGCGGTGCACTACAGCCGCGCCCGGGTCCGTTTCAATGCCGGACGCCACCCTACCGCGTTGCGCCGAATAGCGCTTGAACACGGCCGCCCAGTGCGCCCCGTCGTCGCCCGTGAGCGCGAGCTTGTCCCACGCGCTTGTGGGCAGACGCTTGCGCTTGCGCACGATCGGCGAGCTCGCGTTGCGCGCCCCGGCGACCCGAAGTGCCGCGCGATAGGCGTTTTCCATTGCCACGTCGTGGCGGCCGGCCTCGAAATCATCGTGCGCCAGACCGATCAGCTCCTCGGCCGCGGCCAGGAATTGGTCGGTCTTGTTTATACGGGCACCCCGCCCGTAGACCGCGCCGGTTGTTGCCGAAACTACGCTTCCCATCATCGCTTCCTCCTGCGTAAACATTGCTTTCGTTCAAGTGATGAGCTCACCCTAAAACACCCGTTCGACACCACCCGGCACCCAAGGGCACATTTGTTCGAATCATTGTTTGGGTTCTTGTCACGCCCCGCACCCGCAAGTGCTTCCATAGAGGGGTGACTGCAACCATCCAGCGCCTCACGGCAGCCGAGTTCCTGATGCTCGCCCCCACGCTCGTTGACATCTATATCGAGGCCATGGGGTACCCGCGGTCCATGCGCCGCCATCGCATTCAGGTGTGGAAGGGCGAGGTGCGCTCCCCCGGTTTCACTGCGATCGCGGCGATCGAGGGCGGCCAGGTCGTGGGCATCGCCTACGGCTTCATCGGCACCCGGGAGCGCTGGTGGGACCGCCAACTCGTGCGCGCGATGGAGGCGAACGGCGGGATCACAGATCAGGACCGGGACATGCTGCGCAGCTACTTCGAGGTCGCGGAGGTGCACGTCTCCCCTGCCCTGCAAGGCAATGGTCTGGGCTCCCGCCTGCTCACGGAGCTGCTGCGGGAAGCCCCGACACGCTGGGCGCTGCTGTCCACGCCGGAAGTTGCGGGCGAGGCGAACAACGCGTTCGGTCTCTACCGAAAGTTCGGATTCACGGACGTGGCGCGCAATTTCCTCTATGAGGGAGATAAACGGCCCTTCGCCATCCTCGCCCTCGATCTGCAAAACCGCACTGGGTAGGGTTTGCAGGGAAAGCATGAATTTCAGGCACGAGGAGCGTGGGCGTGAAAAATCTTGGGCTCGAGGACGTACCGGCACAGGTGGAGCAGCATCTTGCAGCGTTTTTTGACGAGCGCGCGAAGGCTGTCGAAACCATTGGTGAGCCTGTCGCCCACGCCGTGGGCCACCTGCGGCGATTTGTCCTCGGCGGCGGCAAGCGCGTGCGTCCCACGTACGGATGGGCCGGGTTCGTCGGCGCCGGCGGTCTTCACGGCACCGAGGACCCCACGGCAGTGCTCCGCGCGGTGAGCTCGCTGGAGCTGATCCAGGCGTGCGCGCTGGTGCACGACGACATCATCGACGCCTCCGACACCCGGCGCGGCAACCCCACGGTGCACCGCGCGCTCGAAGCGGAGCACCGCAGCCAGGGCCTGCTCGGCTCCGCGGAGCTCTACGGTACGAACGCGGCGATCCTGCTCGGCGACCTCGCACTCGCCTGGGCCGAGGACATGTGGCGCTACTCCGGCGTCTCCCAGGACGCGCTCGCACGCGCCGCGGAGCCGTGGGTGGGCATGCGCACCGAGGTCATCGGCGGCCAGCTGCTGGACATGATGCTGGAGAGCCTCGGCAGCGAATCCGTGGAGATGGCAAACCGCGTCAACCGCTACAAGACAGCGGCGTACACCATCGAGCGCCCCCTCCACTTGGGTGCGGCGCTTGCGGGTGCGGGCGATTCGCTTATCGACGCCTTCCGTGGTTACGGCCGCGACATCGGCATCGCGTTCCAGCTGCGGGACGACCTGCTCGGCGTGTTCGGCGACCCGGCGGTCACCGGCAAGCCGGCCGGCGACGACATCCGCGAAGGCAAGCGCACGGAACTGTTCGCCACCGCCCTCGAGCTGCTGGACCAAGCAGACCCGGGCGCCGAGCAGGAACTGCGTGACGGGATTGGGAGTACAGAGGATGAGGCGGAGCTGCGTCGATTAGCAGCGCTCATCCGTTCCAGCGGCGCGGAAGACGCGGTGGAGGCGCGCATCGAGGAGCTCACTGCCTCCGGCCTGGGCTTTTTGGACGGCGCCGGCATCGACGACGCCGCCGTGGAAGCGCTCACCGTACTCGCGCACAAAGCCACCGACCGGCGGATGTGATGCGCCCGCAACATTTGGGCGTTGTCGCCTGCGCGCTGATCGCCGTGGGCTCGTTCGGCGCCGGCGCGACCCGCTACCGCGGCGGCCTGCTGCGCGCGGTGGACCTGGAGCACCTGTCCTACGGCCACGGCCGCGCGCTGATGGACGTGCTGCTCACCGCCGGCATTCTCGGCCTGGTGGTGGCGTGGGTGCTGCTGTGGAAGACCCGGCCCGACCTGGCGCAGGTGCGCCGCAGCGTGTGCTGGTGGGCGGGCGTTCTCGCGCTGTCCGCGCCGATCCTGTCGCGCGACGTGTACTCCTACCTCATGCAGGGTGCAATGCTTCGCGACGGCTTCGACCCGTATTCCGAAGGCGCCGCCGTCAACCCGGGGCCGTACCTGTGGGAGGTCTCCCACGACTGGCGCAACACCACCACCCCCTACGGGCCGCTCCACCTTGGCGTGGGTAAGGCGGTGACGTGGCTAGTCGGCGAGAACGTCACCGCTGGCCTGGTGGTCTACCGGCTGATCTCGCTGGCCGGGTTCGCCCTGATCGTGTGGGCGCTGCCGCGGATTGCGAAACAGATCGGCGGCGACCCTGCCCTCGCCCTGTGGCTGGGCGCGGCCAACCCGGTAATGCTGCTGCACCTCATCGGCGGCATGCACAACGAGGCCGTCATGGTCGGCCTGGTCAGCGTGGGCCTTCTGTGGTGCCTGCGCAGCCGCTGGTGCACCCCCGGCATCGCGCTGATCGCGCTGGCGGTCTCGCTGAAAGCCACCGCCGCGGTGGCGCTGCCGTTTGTGGTGTGGCTGATGGTCAAGCGCCGCAGCACCACCACCCTCGGCGCCGCCGGCATGCTCGTGGCCTGCGGCGCGTGGGCGCTCGCCGTCAACGCCGCAGTGATTCAGCTGGTCACGTGGGTATCCGGCACCACCTGGGGATGGCTCGAAGAGATCACCGGCAACTCGAAGGTGATCAACCCGCTCGCCGGCCCCACCCTCGCCGCCGAACTGATCACGCCGGTGCTCCAGCTTTTCGACGACACGTTCCGCTACAACACCGCCCTTGGCTGGACCCGCACCGTCTTCTCCGTGCTCATGCTGGTTGGCCTGGCGGTGGTGTGGTGGATTTTCCGCCCCCGCCGCGGCGAAGCCTACGAGCGCCGCGCCGTCGCCGGCACCACCGCTGCCTACACCGTGGCATTTGCCGCCAACGCGGTGACGCTGCCCTGGTACTACGCCTCCGTCATCTCGCTGGCGGGCACGTTCAAGCCGCCGGCTTGGGTGGTGCGGGTGACCGTGGGGGCGTCGATCGTCGTGGCGCTGGCGTTCAAGGGCAGCGGCAACCACCGCCTCTACGACATGTGGTTCCTCGCCTTTGCCGCGATCGCCGCCGTCGTGGCGGTGGAGTGGCTGTTTAGGGATCCGGCTAGAACGCCATCGCCTGCGCGCGGCGGATCACTTCGCGAGCTTTTTGGCCGTGCAGCGCGTCCACAGGACGCCCCGGCAGAGACTCATCCGGCGTAAACAGGAACGCCAGGATCTCGTCGGCGTCGTAGCCGCCGTCGAAAAGCACCGTGATCGCGCCGGAGACGAACTTGCTCAAGCCGTCCTCGCCGAGCAGGCTCGCCGGCACAACCTTCTTGCCGTCCTTGACGTAGTGCACCAGCTTCTTCGCGCCGATGTAGTCGTGCACCTTCGTCACCGGCACGCCAAGCTTCTCGGCGACATCCGGGAACGGCAGCAGGGTTTCGTCGATAAGCAATTGCTCAAGATTCGTTTGTGCGCTCACGGTCGGCGATTCTACTCTGGTGCACATGGCAACCTTGCGCGCAGGCACGACACTGGACGGGCGTTACGTTGTCGACCGCCCAATCGCCCGCGGCGGCATGGCCACGGTCTACCGCTGCGTCGACGCGCGACTCGGGCGCGAAGTGGCCGCGAAAGTCATGCACGAGCAGTACGTGCACGACGAAGTGTTCCGCGAGCGCTTCCGCCGCGAAGCCCGCGCAATGGCGCAGCTCAGCCACCCGAACCTGGTCAACGTGTACGACTTCTCCGCATCCGGCGGCGAAGTGTTTTTGATCATGGAGCTGATCACCGGCGGCACCCTGCGCGAGCTGCTGGCAGAGCGCGGCCCCATGCCCCCGCACGCCGCCGCGGCCGTGATGCGCGGCATGCTCACCGGGCTTTCGGTCGCGCACGCGAAGGGGATGGTGCACCGCGACATCAAACCCGACAACGTGCTCATCGACGCCTCCAGCCGCGTCAAGCTCTCCGACTTCGGACTCGTGCGTGCCGCCGCCGAAACCACCCAATCCACCGACCAGATCGTCGGCACCGTCGCCTACCTCTCGCCCGAGCAGGTCGACGGAGGGGCGCTGACCGCCGCCTCCGACGTCTACTCCGCCGGCATCGTCCTCTTCGAACTACTCACCGGCCGCACCCCCTTCAGCGGCGACACCCCCTTGGCCCACGCCTACGCCCGGTTGCGCTCCGACGTGCCCGCGCCGTCGTCGCTGATCGCGGGGGTGCCCAAGCTTTTCGACGAGCTCGTGGCCACCGCCACCGCCCGCAACCCGCACGACAGGTTCTACGACGCCGCCGAGTTTTTGGCGGCGTTGGACGATGTGGCCAGCGAGCTGCGGCTTCCGTCATACACCGTGCCCGCCCCGCGCAACTCCGCCGCGCACCGCGCCGCCGAGCACCCGACGAACTTCGGGCTGGCCGCGGGGGTTGGCGGTGCGGGTGGCGCGGGTGGCACAGGCAGCGCGGGAGGCGCTGGTGGCGCGGGTGGCGCGGCCCACCAGCGCCTTTTCCCCGGCGACGACGCCCCCACGCGCGTCTCCCCC